>JBAIYC010000488.1:0-2089 GCA_037916085.1 Nitrospirota bacterium
GCTTCGGCATGGTCGGCGTCCTGCTGCGAAACAAGGTTCTTTGCGACGAGGATCTTTTCGCGTTCTGCGTCCCTGCGTTTGTCCTGGGCATCCACAACCGCGGATTCATACTGGCGGTCGAGCTCCGGGGATTCGATGACGGCAAGGACCTGTCCCGTCTTCACCTTGTCGCCTTTATCAACGGGAATCTCCTTCAGGTACCCGCTCACCTTCGCGTACAGCGTGACCGTGGCAAAGGGCCGCGCTTCGCCGGTTAGCGTCACCTGGTGTTCTGGGGAAGAGCGTTTTGCCGGGACGATCTGCACCTCGGGTCCGGCTTTCACCGCAGCCATCCTGTCCTGCGTCTCGTTCACCAGAGAGGCCCTCCGGTTCACAAAGAGGATGAGAAGCAGGATGAGCGCCAGGAAGATCAGCCCGGCGCCTGAGAGAAACAGTTTGCGCGCTTCTTTGAACAATGAAATATCTTTTTTCATGGAGACCTCCCGGACGGACCTGTCATTCTGAAGGCGCGAAGCAGCTGAAGAATCCGAATCGGCATACACGCTTCAAAATGACATTCATGACTTCCAACAGCCGATCATTTCAACCTTCCCCGTTGCCTCTCTCATTTCCTTCTCAAACCGTTCATCCAGTTCCTGTTTTGCCGGCGGCTTCGTCCGCATGAGCGTGTAGATTACGGGCACCACGTAGAGCGTCACGAGCGTTGCCATCAGGAGCCCGCCGATCACGGCGCGGCCGAGCGGCGCGTTCTGCTCGCCTGCTTCGCCCATGGCAAGGGACATCGGCAGCATGCCGAAGATCATGGCGAGCGCGGTCATGAGAACCGGGCGGAGACGTGTTTTTCCCGCCTCGACAGCGGCTTCATGAGGCGTCTTGCCGGTCCCGGCCCGGATGTCGTTGGCGAAGCTCACGAGCAGGATCGAGTTCGCCGTCGCGATGCCGACTGCCATGATCGCACCCATGAGCGATTCAACATTGATCGTCGTCCCGGTCAGGGCGAGCATCCACAAGATGCCGACCAGGGCGCCCGGCACCGCCATCATGATGATAAACGGGTCGAGCCAGGACTGGAACAGAACGACCATCAGAAAGTACACGAGCACGATGGCAAGGACCAGCCCCAGCGCCAGACTCCTGAACGACTGGTTCATGATCTCGTTCTGCCCCCGGAGTCGGATCCGGGTGCCCGGCGGAAGGGGCTTGAGGCTGCCGATCTTCTTGTTGATATCGGCTGCAACGGAGCCGAGGTCCCTGCCCTCTACATCGGCCTCGACGTCGAGGACCCGCTGGACCGTATAGTGCGAAATATTCTCGGAGCTGACCGCGTGGTAGACCGTGGAAAGATTTGCCAGGGTCTGGGCCGGCGCAACGGGCTGATCCGCAGGCGGCGGGGTGGTTGCGGCCTGCAGGAGGCCGGCAGCGCCCGGCGCGGTGAGCGGCAGGTCGCGCAGACGGTCGAGCGAGTTCATCCGGTCCGGCGGAATCTGGACTGCGACGGTGTAGTTCACGTTGTTCGCGGGATTCAGATAGAACGACGGCGCAACGAGGATGCTCGACGAGAGGGAGACCAGGGCGTTGTTCGCCACGTCGCGCTCGCTCATCCCGAACTGGGCCGCCCGCGTCCGGTCCACGTCCACCTGCAGGGAGGGATAATCCAGCACCTGGTTGATATGCACGTCTTCGGTCCCGGGGATGGCGCGCATGGCGTCACGGATCTTGAGCGCGTAGTCGTAGGACTTGTTGAAATCCAGGCCCTCGACCTGCACGTCCAGGGGGGACGTGAGGCCGAAGTTCAGCACCTGGGTCACGATGTCCGCCGACTGGAAGTAAAAGCGCGATCCGATGAAGGCCCGCGGCAGTTCCCGGCGCAGCTTTTTCCGGTAATAGGCGGTGGGCCGGTGGCCCGGCTTGAGCGAGATCAGGATTTCGGCGTCCATGCCGCCGATGTTTTCGGTTTGGACGAAAGCAAGGTTGTAAAAAATCGGAACGCCGATCATGTCGTTGATCGTATCGATCTCTTTCGCAGGAATGATCCCGCGGATGCGCTCCTCCACCCGGTCAACCAGCTCTTCCGTTGTTTCGATGCGCG
>JBAIYC010000489.1:0-9930 GCA_037916085.1 Nitrospirota bacterium
GAAAAGCATCGGCCAGGACCGATGGATTGTCAGGCCGGATCCGGCAGAAGGCGTCCCAGAGGAGGGCTTTGAGGGGTTCGAGCCGGAGGTAGATCGTTCGCTCCTGGAGCATCGCCGGAGCCGTGAAAAGGTCGCGGACCAGTTCTCCGTCCGAAATGTACACTCTGTGGCCTTCCACGTCCGCAAGCGACCTCAGCCGGCCGAGGAAGAACGTCGGTTTCAGGTACATGCCGTAGCCGGCCCCGTACACGAGCCCGCCAGGGGTCACCTTTTTGTTGATGGCCGCGGAGTCGAAGGGGTCGAAGGAGCTACCATTTTGGCGGATATCCCGGAACTTCTGCGTCTCAAGGTCCGGCCAGGAGGCCTCCTTGCGCTCGATCCAGCCAGTGATATCCTGTCGGGGAACGGGCGACCAGGGGTCGAGGCCCTGTTCGGACCGGTAGAGGTCCCGGTAGCGCATCAGGAGACCGCAAATGGAGAAATAGCCCCAGAATTGAGCGTCCGAGACGTCGCAGTTGAACTTTATGTCTTGTCTGAGCGTGTCGACCATGGTTCTGCTCCAGTATTATTGCCGAACGTCCAAGAAAAGTAAACGACGAAGTGGGAACGCCGCATCTTCCGTCGATGGCACGCAGCGGTCTGCCGCCCCATCTTCTGGTTTTTTCTTTACAGATCGTCAGATTGTATGGTATATGTATGGTATAAATTATGCATATGGTGGCCATTTCGCGGTTGCCATTACAGCTTTCATGCCATGATACGTGCATTCTTAAGATTTTTCTTTGTCTTGTTCATTCTCGCCGCGCTTGGAGCCATCCTGTATTTCAGCTACTTGAGGCTTCGAGATGTCGATATTGCAATGCCTGCTCTCTTCACGCCCGCGGCGGGCAAGCGGGTGGTGATCAGCATGGAAGGGTTCCGGCTTGTCGAGACCGAGCAGGACCGGGTTGCGTGGAGCGTTCAGGCCCGGCAGGCCGATCTTCTGGACAACAAGGAAGCACAGCTGCAGGAGGTCGAGGCCGTCTTCAATAATCCGGACGGCAGGACCGCCGCATTGATCGGCGAAGTGGGGACCATCGACACGGCGAGCGGGAATGCCTCGATCCGGAGAGGTGCGCGGGAGGTGCGCATCGTGACCAGCGACGGGTATCTGATGACGACCGATTCCCTTTCCTGGAACGCCCGGGACCGGGAGGTCAGGACCAACGATCCCTTCAAGGTCCTGGGTCGGGAGATATACATGGAAGGGAAGGGGATGACCGCAGACGTGGACCTTGGTGAACTGGCGGTGGACAACAATGTCAAGGCGATCCTGCAGGAATAGCTTCCTGGTCGTGGCCGCCCTCTTCCTTGTCGCTGCGGCGCCGGCCCCCTTCACCCTCGAAAAGGGGAAACGAGAGCCCATCGTCGTCACATCCAAGCGGATGGAGGCGGAGAAGCTCGGTGACACGGTGACCTTCATCGGCGATGTCGTCCTCAAGAAAGAGGCCATGACGCTGCACGCGGACCGCCTCATCGTTCATTATGATCCTCCGGCCAGGGGCGTGCGGGAGATTGATGCCCTGGGAAAGGTCACGGTCACTCAGGAGGGCAGGGTGGCATCGGGGGAGAAGGCCGTCTATTTCAGCAGGGAAGAGAAGCTCATCCTGACGGGAGATGCGCGCATCGTCGAGAACGAGAACCAACTGGGCGGGGACCGGATCATTCTTTTCATCCGGGAGAACCGGAGCGTCGTCGAAGGCGGGAAGGTGCTCTTTTACCAGGACAAGGCGGCAGAGGGTAAGTCCAAATCGCCGCTGTTGAAGCTCAGGTGACATCCGCCGGAACGGAAGGTCAGGAATAGCTGACGTGGAAGCCCTTGAAGCGAAAAAACTGGAGAAGACCTATCGCGGCCGACAGGTTGTCCGCGGCGTCAGTTTCCAGGTGAAGTACGGAGAGGTCGTGGGCCTTTTGGGACCCAACGGCGCAGGGAAGACAACGTCCTTCTACATGATGGTGGGGCTGATCAAGCCTGACAGGGGGAGGGTGGTGCTCGACGGTTCGGACATCACGCGGATGCCTATGTACCGTCGATCGCAAAGCGGCATCGGCTATCTGGCGCAGGAGCCATCGGTTTTCCGAAAGCTTACGGTTGCCGAGAACCTGCTTGCCATCCTGGAGACCATGCGCCTGTCCTCGTTTGAACGGCGGGACCGCTGTGAAGGCCTGCTGAACGAGCTGGGGATCGCCCACCTTGCCAACAGCAAGGCCTATACGCTTTCGGGAGGTGAGCGGCGTCGGGTGGAGATCGCCCGGGCGCTCACCCTGTCGCCGAAGTTCATTCTTCTTGATGAGCCTTTTGCCGGGATCGATCCCCTGGCCGTGCAGGACATCCAGGGGATCATTTCCCTGCTCAAGAGCAAGGGGATCGGGATCCTGATCACGGACCACAATGTGCGCGAGACACTCGCCATCACCGACCGGGCGTACATCATCAACGAAGGGAAGATCATCGAGGCGGGCTCTCCCGCGGAGATCACAGCGAGCCCCCGCGTCCGCGCGTTCTATCTCGGCGAGGGGTTCAAGTTGTAGACGAGGCAGATAGGCGATGTCCGGAAAGGAGTCCTTTTCCGGACTGGCAACCTCTGAGCGACCATGGAAGCACGATTAGAACTAAAACTTGCGCAGAAGCTCATCATGACGCCGCAGCTTCAGCAGGCGATCAAGCTGTTGCAGCTGTCCCGTCTTGAGCTTGCCCAGACCCTTGCCCAGGAGCTCGTAGAGAATCCCGTCCTGGAAGAGGTCTCCCCCGATGCGACGGATGAACCGGCCGAATCCGAGGGAGGGGAAGGGGAGGCGGGTGAATCGCAGCCCGTCGAGACAACCGCCGATCGAAGCGCGGATAGGGAAGGCGAGACGGAGCTCAAGAGCGAGATCGACCAGGCGGGTCCGCAGTGGGATGCTTATCTCGATGAGATGAGCGACGGCCGGGACTACGGTCCGATTGAGCCGGACGACAACGACCGACCCTCCTACGACCAGACCCTGACGAAGCTTCCATCGCTCGGCGACCATCTGCTCTGGCAGCTGCGCCTGTCGGCGACCGTCGATCCGGTCCGTTCCGCTGCCGAGGAGGTCATCGGGAACATCGATGACGACGGTTACCTCCAGGCGACCGTCGAAGAGATGGCTGCCCGCGGAGGGACAACGGTCCCGGTCATGGAGGAGGCCCTCGCCGTCGTGCAGGGGTTCGATCCGGCCGGCGTCGGTGCGCGGGACCTGCAGGAGTGCCTCCTGATCCAGGTCCGGGCGCTGGACCTCGAAGGGTCGGTAATCGAGAAGATCGTCCGGGACCACCTGCAGGACCTCGAGAAACGCCGGTACCCGCAGATCGCCAAGGCCCTCAATATCACCCAGCAGGACGTGATGGAGGCGTCCTCCTTCATCATCCACGAACTGGAGCCCAAACCCGGCCGGCCGTTCTCGCCGGGCGACACGCATTACGTCGTGCCCGACGTCTACGTCATCAAGGTAGAGGAGCGTTATGTCATCCAGCTGAACGACGAGGGCTTCGTGCGGGTGCGCATCAATCCCTATTACCGCAGGCTCCTGTCCCAGAAGGAGGGCATGGACAAGACGACGCGCGAGTACATCGAGGACCGTCTCCGGTCCGCCCAGTGGCTGATCAAGGGGATGGAGCAGCGCAACAAGACGATCTACAAGGTGGCCGAGAGCATCGTGAAGTTCCAGCGGGACTTCCTCGACAACGGCATCACCCGCCTGAGACCCATGGTCCTCAAGGATGTCGCAGAGGACATCGCCATGCATGAATCGACCATCAGCCGGGTGACCACCAACAAGTACATGCATACACCGCAAGGCGTCTTTCCCATGAAGTACTTCTTCTCCACGGGTTTCACCTCGGCAGGAACGGGAACCGAAGTGTCCTCGCTGACGGTGAAGGACGCCATCCAGAAGATGATCCGCGAGGAGGACCCGGCGTCGCCGCTCAAGGACCAGCAGATCGTGGATATCCTGAAGGGACGGGGCATAGATATCGCCCGGCGGACCGTGGCGAAGTACCGCGAGGAGCTCCGCATTCCTCCGACGAGCGTGCGCAAAAGGATGGGATGATGAAACAAGCCGGCAACATCACGCATTTGACGGGTAAGAGTTGAAATCTGAAATTTGCCGCGTTAAGGAGGTTTCCCATGCAAGTGACGGTGATCGGACGACATCTGGAAGCCACGGAAGCGCTCAAGCAGTATGCAACGGAACGGTTCCTTCGGATAGAGAAGTACCTGCCGAGGAACAGCAATGCCACCATCACCCTGTACGTAGTGAAGAAGGTCCACCATATCGCCGAAGCCACGATCAAGGCGGACGGGATCCTTGTCCAGGCGTCGGAAGAGACCGAGGAAATGTACTCGTCCATCGATCTGCTTCTTGACAAGATCGAGCGCCGCGTCCGGAAGTACAAGGAGAAGATCACCGACCACAAACACCACGCCGGCGTGGCCGACCTTTCGAATGCGGCCCCGGCGGCGCCACATCCCGAAGATCGCATCCCGCAGATTATCAAGACGAAGCGGTTCGATCTTCGGCCGATGATGCCCGAGGAAGCAGTGATGCAGATGGAACTGCTGGACAAGGCGTTCTTTGTCTTTACGAATGCCGGGAGCGGACACATCAGCGTCATCTATCGCCGCAAGGACGGCAACGTGGGATTGATCGAGCCGGCGAAATAATAACAAGGAGCGGCCATGGCAGCGATCCAGGGCCTACTCGAAGGCGATCTCATTATCGAGGATCTGCGGGCGACGAACAAGGAAGGCGTTATCCGAGAGTTCGCGGAGCTTCTTGCAAGCAGGGGGAAGGTGAAGGATGTGGATGATCTGGTACGGGTCGTCCTTGACCGCGAGTCCCAAGGCAGCACGGGAATCGGCGATGGCATCGCCATTCCGCACGCGAAATCCCGGGCCGTCGCACGCACGCTCGTGGTCTTCGGCAGGTCGCAGCGGGGCGTGGACTTTCAAACACTGGATGGAAGGCCCGCCGACCTGTTCTTCCTGCTCGTGAGCCCGGAGGACCAGCCTGGCGAGCATCTGAAGACCCTCGCCCGGATCTCGCGCATTCTGCGGAACGGCGAGCTGCGGGAGCGACTGCGCGCGAGCCGGGACCGCGAAGAGATCCGGAAACTGATCTACGACGAGGACGGCAAGTATCAGGTCTGCCGATGAAAATCACGGTCCGGGACCTCATAGAGAGGGCGACGGTCCTTGCGGGGAAACGCGGCATCGCCCGTCGGGTCCGGTCCCCCCAGATCGGGCAGCCGGAACTGTCCCACTGGCGGACCACCCGGGACATCGGAGGGGCACTGGTCCATCTTGCGCCGACGCAGGTCCGGCACCTCTGCGGGCTCCCGCCGTCGGAACGCCGGCGGCTCTCACGGGCCATCATGGGCAAGCGTCCGGCCGGGATCTTGGTGAGCGGCGGGACCGTCTGCCGCGAGTTCCTGGATGCGGCGGAGGCCGAGTCGATTCCGGTCATCCGGACCGGGAACGTGCCTCGTCTCGCCCGTCTGTTGTCTGAACGGCTGGCCCCCCGCGTCGGTCTCCACGGCGTGCTGGTCCAGGTCTTCGGAGTGGGAACGCTCATTATCGGCGAAAGCGCGATCGGAAAGAGTGAAGCGGCCCTGGATCTCGTCCTGCGCGGCCACAAGCTGGTCGCCGACGATGTTGTGATGCTCGAGTATGAGGACGGCAGCATCATCGGCAGACCGACGGAGATCGGCGTCAACCTTCTGGAGATACGCGGGCTGGGTGTCATCAATGTCCGGGCTCTTTACGGAGAATCGGCGACCACGGCCTCGAGCGAGGTCCGGCTCGTCGTCGAACTGGAGGAATGGAAGGAGGGGGCCTACTACAGCCTCCTGGGCCTCCGGGAGCGCCGATACCGGTTGCTGAATATCAACCTTCCCTATCTGAAACTGCCGGTCAAGCCGGGCCGGAACATGGCGACGCTGATCGAGGTCGCCGCGCGCAACCAGATGCTGAAGGACCAGGGGATCTACTCTGCCCGGGAGCTCGGCCGGAAGCTCAAGAAGAGGCTTGCGGAATGAGAGAGCGGCGCATGATCGTGGTGACGGGGATGTCAGGGTCCGGCAGGAGCGCCGCGCTCAAGGCCTTCGAGGACATGGGCTACTACTGCGTCGACAACCTTCCGCTCCCGCTCCTTTCCGAGTTCATCCGTTACACCGAAGGGTCCGAAGAGACGCTGAGGTCCGCCATCGGCATCGACATGCGCGAGAAGGAGTTCGCTGAGGAGTTCCCGCGTCGCTACGGAGCGCTCAAGGCGGCCGGCCATGCGATCGAGATGCTCTTCCTCGAGGCTTCCGATCAGGTGCTGGTTCGGCGGTACAGCGAGACCCGAAGACCCCATGTTCTGGCGACGGGAAAGACCTCCCTGCAGGAGGCGATCAGCCAGGAACGGGCGGCCCTCGCCGAGGTGCGGAAGCTGGCGGACCGGATCCTGGAGACCACGGACTACACGGTTCACGACCTCCGGCAGGCCGTCGAGCGTCACTATGCCGACCGCGACGACAGCAGACCCATGCTGATCAGCCTCGTGACCTTCGGGTACAAGTTCGGGGTGCCCTATGACCTCGATCTGTTGTTCGACCTGCGTTTCCTGCCGAACCCCCATTTCGTGCCGGAGCTGAAGGCGCTTACCGGCGAGGATGCGCGGGTCCGCGACTATGTGACGGAACGGAAGGAGTCCCGTGAGTTCCTGGACCGGCTGCAGGACTTTCTCGCCTATCTGCTCCCCCGGTACCGGAGCGAGGGGAAAAGCTACCTCATGATCGGACTGGGGTGCACGGGTGGCAGGCACCGGTCCATTTCGGTGGCATGGGTCATGGCTGAACGGCTGCGTGAGTTCGGCTACGAGGTGAACGTCAAACATCGGGACATCGCGAGATCGTGATCGATGATCGGCAGCGCTGTAGGCTGGTCCGAAAGGAGAATGCAGGATGGTAGGTCTGGTCGTCATATGCCATGAGGACATGGCGGCGGAGCTGGTTCGCGCCGCGGAGATGATCGTGGGGAAGGTCGAGGCAGTGGAGACCGTGAGCGTGAAGCAGGACAGCGCCCCCGAGACGCTTCGTGAACGCATCCAGGCCGCGGTCAAGAAGGTGGACCGGAAAAAGGGCGTCATGCTCTTTACGGACATGTTCGGCGGGACGCCGTCCAATATCGCGCTGGCCTTCCTCGGCGATTCCGTCGAGGTCGTGAGCGGAGTGAACCTGTCGATGATCATCAAGTTTGCGAACCACCGCGATGACCGGCCCCTGCCGGAATTGGCAAAGCTCGTGCAGGAGGCGGCCCAGAAGAGCATCGTCATCGCCAGTCAGATGCTCAAGGGGAAGAGGTGACCCATGGCGGTCTTCGCTCGCATCGATGACCGGCTGATCCACGGTCAGGTCGTGGAAGGCTGGGTGAACTTCCTGAAGGCGACGACCATAGTTGTCGCCGATGACAAGGTGGCGGCTAACCCGCTCCAGCGTTCCATCATGGAGATCGCTGTACCCCAGGGACTCAAGGTGGTTATCGGCACCGTCGACGAGATCTGCGGCAGGCTCCGTTCGGCGGATCTCGAAAAGGAACGGGTGATCCTGCTCTTCTCCAATCCCTCGGACGTTCTGCGGTCTCTCCGGTGCGGCATGGCCTGTGACACCGTGAACCTGGGCGGCCTGCACTATGTTCCGGGTAAACGGAAGATCATGGATGTTCTTGCCCTGGACGATGATGACCTGTCGGCGCTCCAGGAGATCCTCAGGCGGGGTGTTCGCGTCGACATTCAGACGGTTCCGACGGAAAAGCCGCAGGCCCTGGACAAGGTGTTCCGGGCCTGTCTGGGCATCAAGGCGACCTGAGCGGGCCTCCTGTCTGGCGCTTCCGCATCATCGCCGGGAAAGACAAGAGAGAGATGGCATCTTGTGACGCTCATACGATGACCCAGGTCCTGGCCGCGGCGCTCTTGGGGGGGCTTGTTGGACTGGACCGGACAGCGCTCGGCCAGTTCATGGTCTCCCAGCCCCTGGTCGCGGGCCCGCTCATGGGATGGGTCCTCGGCGATCCGCTTACCGGCCTGCTCATCGGCGGGGTGCTCGAACTGGTCTGGGTGCTGGACATGCCCATAGGGACCTTCGTTCCCGCGGATTCGACGGTCGCGGCCGTATCGGCGACGGCGATCGCGGTGATCGGCAGCGGCGGGACGATGCGGATGCCTGCGGTCGGATTCAGCCTGCTCCTGACGACCGTCATGGCTCCGGTGACGATGTTCGCCGACCACCTGATGCGCCAGCGGAATGCAAGGCTGCCGGAGTTCGCCGCTGCGACGACCGGGGTGACCGAGGGACGGATCGCGGCGGCGCATCTGGCGGGGCTGGTAGCGTTCTTCCTGAAGTCCTTCGTGCTTTGTCTCATTCTCGTTCCCGCGGGGATTGTTGCGCTGACCTGGTTTCTCAAGCTGCCTGCGGTCGCTCACCGCGCCATGAGGCTCTTTGTCACGCTCCTGCCCCTTCTGGGCGTGGCGGTGGCCGCGCGGAAGCTTTCCGTGCGGACGCTGGACCGATATCTGGTCATTGGCTGCGCAGTCGGAGCCGCCGGTGTCCTGATTCTGAGCGCCCCGGTTCCTGTCGCAGCAGCCGTGGCCGCGGTCGCCGGATGGCTGGGAGGGCGCGTGCATGGAACGTGAATCCCGTGCTCTCCGGACCGTCGACCTGCTCGGCGTGACATGGCGCTCCTTTTTCATCCAGGCGTCATGGAGCTATGACCGGATGCAGTCTCTCGGATTTGCCTTTGCCTTTGCTCCGGTCCTCCGGCGTCTCTATCCCGACCGGAGCGAGCGAGCCGAACGGCTGGTGCGGCACATGGACTATTTCAATACCCAGCCGTACCTGGCATCATTCATCCTCGGCGCTGCGGCGCGGGTCGAGGAGGAGCGGGCGAGGTCAGGCGATACGGCGGCCGACCCCGGCGAGCTCAAACGGACACTGATGGCCCCCCTGGGTGCTTTGGGTGACAGCTTCTTCTGGGGGTCGCTCAAACCCTTTTCAGCAGTCATCGCTGTCATCATGCTGCTCGCCGGGACATGGTGGTCCCCGATCCTGTTCCTCGCCGTCTACAATCTGGCGCATGTGGGGCTTCGTGCCCACATGGTCTTTGCTGGATATGCTACGCGGGGGGACGTCGTGGCGCTCCTCGCACGGTACAATTTCCCGGGGCTTGCACGACTCTTCAAGGTCCTGTCGCTCGTTCTGGCCGGCACTATCGCGGGCACAGTATCGGCGTGGGCGCCTCCGTTCCATCCGCCGGTGCCGGTGAACGGAGCCGTCTTGACCGCGGCAACCATCGCCCTGGTTCTCGTGATGAGCCATCTCCTGCGGGTGGGCGGCTCGCCGGTGAAACTGATGCTGGGCCTTGCAGCGATCTGCCTGGCACTTGCAATGGGAGGCCTGGGATAACGATGAAGAAAAAGGAATTGATGATCGAGAACAAGCTGGGTCTGCACGCCCGGGCAGCAGCCCAGATCGTAAAGACGGCGAGCAGCTTCACCTCGAAGATCGTCATGAGCAAGGACGGCATCGAGGTCGACGGGAAGAGCATCATGGGCATCATGATGCTGGCCGCGGCAAAGGGGTCCACGGTCCTCGTCCGGGCGGACGGCGACGACGAGGACCGGGCAATGGACGGCATGGAGCGGCTCTTCAAGGACAAGTTCGGGGAGAGGGAATAAGGACAGTCGTCACTAATTGGGGTCGCGGATCGGTTTCTATTTCCTATGGCTGAGAAGACATTCAACGGGATCGGGGCGTCGCCGGGCATCGTGATCGGCAGGGCCTATCTGCTCGACCGGCGCAAGGTGGTCGTTGCGGGCCAGCAGATCGAG
>JBAIYC010000490.1:0-2079 GCA_037916085.1 Nitrospirota bacterium
ACAGCATGGTACCGCCCTTATAGCTCCCCAGGGCCTGCATGGCGGCATCATTCATGATCTTGACGGGAACTCCAAAGGCCCTTTGATAATCATACTTGACCCAACCGCGTCCGAGGTTGGCCGGTTCGGAAAACGGCTGGTTTTCGCGTACCCGGCCGGGGTAGCCGATCGAGACCGCATCATACGTCCAGTCCTCCGTCAGTTTGAGGACGTTCGCAACCATCCGCGGCGGCGTCAATGCGGGCCCTGAGGGGAACTTCCGCGGCTCGGTCTGACCGGTGAGGAGCAGCTTGACGCTGTTGCCGCCTATGTCGATGACAAGTACGTTCATCATGAAGCATGGAACCACGGGTTCTGCTTCGCAGAACACACAGATGAACACGGATCAGATCAATGCCGGATTAAGAATCTTCTCCACCGTGTGCGACAAAGTCGCCCGTGGTTACTCCTGTCTTTAGAAGATTACGATCATTTCAGCGGTTTCACGTTCCATATCCTCTCGCAATACTCCCGGATGGAGCGGTCCGACGAGAACTTCCCCATGCGCGCCACGTTCAGGACCGACATGCGCACCCAGTTCTCCCGGTCGCGGTAAGCTGCGCTCACGCGGTCCTGGCAATCGACGTAGGACTGGTAGTCGGCCAGGAGCAGGAACGGGTCGTGATGAAGGAGATTGTCGACCAGCGGCGCGAAGAGGCTTTTATCTCCCCGCGAGAAGCTGCCTGACCGGACCCGGTCGATGGCCTCCCTGAGGTTCGCGTTCGACTCGTAGTAGCTCCGGGGAGCATAGCCCTTCGACTTGAGGTCCAGCACCTGCTCGGCGGTCAGTCCGAAGAGGAAGAAATTCTCGGCACCCACCTCCTCGCGGATCTCGACGTTCGCGCCGTCCAGCGTGCCGATGGTGAGCGCGCCGTTCATCGAGAACTTCATGTTCCCGGTGCCGGAGGCTTCCTTCCCCGCCGTCGATATCTGCTCCGACAAGTCTGCGGCGGGATAGATGTGATGCGCGTTCTTCACGTTGAAGTCCGGGAAGAAGGCGACCCTAAGCCGTCCCGCAACGTCCGGGTCATTGTTCACGACCTCGGCGACGGAGTTGATCAGCTTGATGATCAGTTTCGCCATGAAGTAGCCCGGAGCGGCCTTGCCGCCGAAGATGAAGGTGCGCGGCACGACATCGGCGCGGGGATCCTTCTTGATGCGGTTGTAGAGGGTGATGATGTGAAGGACGTTCAGATGCTGACGCTTGTACTCGTGGATCCGCTTCACCTGGACGTCGAAGAGCGAATCGGGGTCTGCCGTGATGCCGGTCCTCTCCCGTATGAGAGCGGCAAGCCGTTCCTTGTTGGTCCGCTTGATCTTCGCCCACTCCTCACGGAATCCCCGGTCCCCGGCCAGTGGTTCGATCCTCCTGATCTCGTCCTCGAAGTGTTTGATCCAGCCATCCCCGATCTTCCCCGTGACGAGGCCCGCAAGCCCCGGATTGCTCAACGCTACCCATCGCCTGGGGGTCACGCCGTTCGTCACGTTCGTGAACCGCTCGGGATACATGTCATAGAGGTCCCGGAGCACGGTCCGGGTCAACAGGTCGGAGTGCAGCGCCGCCACACCGTTGACATGATGGCTGCCCACTGCGGCCAGATGGGCCATGCGGACGTATTTCGGACCGCTTTCATCGATGAGCGACAGCCGGGAGACGCGATCGTCGACGCCGCAGTAGCGTTTCCGGACCTCGTCGAGGAACCGCCTGTTGATCTCGAAGATGATCTCGGTATGGCGGGGCAGGGCCCGGCTGAAAAGCGGGAGCGGCCATTTCTCCAGCGCCTCGGGTAGGAGCGTATGGTTGGTATAGGCCATGGTCTTCTGCGTGATGGCCCAGGCCTTGTCCCAGTCCATGAGATGCTCGTCCACGAAGAGACGCATCAGCTCCGCGACGGCAATGGAGGGGTGGGTGTCGTTCAGCTGGACAGCAAAGCTCTCGTGGAACGTGTCGAGGCTCTTGTTGCGCAGGCGCTGGGTATTGATCATGTCCTGGAGCGAGCAGGACACGAAGAAATACTGCTGTGCCAGGCGGAGGGTCTT
>JBAIYC010000491.1:0-11315 GCA_037916085.1 Nitrospirota bacterium
AATTGAGGATAACGATCTGGGTATTCGGGTTCTGAATCGCGGTGACACGCTCAGGTCGGTCCGGAACCGCGCAGTGATATTCCATCTCTGGCACAAATCGACCTGGAGCTTTGAGAACGAAAAGTACATGCACAATCTGGCAATACTGCAGCGGAGGATGGCAAACAAGGAGCGATACTGTTTGAATGGAATCGTAAAGAAGCTCAGTTAGTCGCCGCTACAGTATGGAGAATGCAAGGGGCACGAAGCGAGAGCGGTGTGCGATGTTCCTGCTGATCGGGAAGTCGTGAAGGGAAAACTTCTTAGCGATACAGCGAGTATTTGACATAATATACATTATCAGACATTATCTACATGTCATTATATAGTTGATGTATTAGCATGTATAATGTTGATTATATGGTATTTATAGCTTGACGCTCATCATACTGAAGACTTTTGACGAGTCTTCACGCCCTGCAGTCAGATTATGTTTGAATTGGGCTCCGAACGTCAGATTAAACCGCTCGTTCACGAGTCGGATGCCGTAAGTCACGGCAGTGTAGTTCGTTTCAAACTGATGCGAGACATCCTCGCCGCCCATAGCATTATATTCCACGAGCATCTGCAGGTTCCGGTATTTGCTGATCGGCAGCAAGATTCCCGCATTAAAGAGCTGCTTCCGGTCCCTCGCATTACTGTCCGAGAGGTCCTGGACGGCTATCTGTCCGTCGGCGTAGAGCCCGAGCGTATAATCTTCCAGCGCTACCTCGCTTCCGATCGATAGGCCGAGCCGTGCCCCCCAGTGGTCCACTGTGTTCGTTCCTTCTGACTTGTCGCCGGTCGGCAGAATGCCTGTCAGAAAGAGCGACACCGCCGGGGCGTTGGAATATTCGCGCTGTTTCCTGAAGTTCCATTTATAGGAGATCGTCGTATCTCCGGCCCCCCGCGATTTTGTCGCGTCGGCCGATTTTATATCCACGAACGCGGAACGGAGCGCGATCTCGCTGCTGCTCAGCCCGTAGGCCACCAGCAGTGGATAGGTCGTAACGGTGAAGTCCGGCACATGACTGTTCTCCGTGATGACCGCCGCACCGACCTCCAGTGTATGTTTCGGCAACGTGAACGGAGCGGTCGTTACGAGCAGGCCCGTCATGCCGTCGCTATTGACAGGCCTGTTGACCATGTCCAGTTCCTGAGCCTGAAGAGCGCCAGGGACAACGAAGAACGAGGTTGCGCCCAGAAGGAGCAAGCCGGCCGTCAGTGTCGTGCAACGGGCCGCTGCACTCGCTGCAAGGCGCAATCTCCGTCTATGGATTGTGGTCGTGGCCATGAGGAACAGATGTCCCGATGCATCCGGGTACTCATCGTACCAACATTGTCCGCCCGGGTCAAGGCGGAATCATACCCAGGAGGAAAAACGAGCATGAAGAAGATAACCACTCTCCTCACAATGCTTTTCTTGTTTTTGTTCGTGGCCGCAAGCGGGGTATTGGCGATGAGCCACGAAGCGACCGCAGACAAGGGTAAAGCGCTCTTCAACGACCCGAAGCTTGGAACGAACGGAAGGTCCTGCAGCGACTGCCACAAGAACGGTGCGGGGCTGGAAAGGGCCGCCGAGCGGAAAGACATCGAGAACATGATCAACGGCTGCATCAGGGCGAACCTGAACGGCCGTCCTCTTAAGCCGAGTTCGGTAGAGATGCAGTCCCTTGTGCTTTACATACTGAGCCTCGGAGCTGTCAAGAAGCCGCAAGGGAAATGAAGTGCGGTCGGATGCTGAACGTTAGATGGCAGATGTCTGCCGAAGCAACCGGATGAGCGGTCCAAGATCACAACAGCCATAGGGGACCGCGAAGACCGGGATTCCGGTGATACGTTCCAAGATATCCGGATTCGTCCGCACTGCAAGCCCTTGCAGCGGCTTCCGCGCCGAGTTCACGACGATGCCCGACACGGCAATATTGCGTGATCGCAGCGCCATGACGGTCAGCACTGTATGATTGATCGTCCCGAGGTCCGGCCGCGCAATGACAAGGACCGGCAACCCCATCGCCCCGGCAAGATCGAGATAGGATTTCCGACGCGTCAGGGGGACCATGATCCCCCCCGCCCCTTCGACGATCAGGAAGTCATGCCGTGCCCGCAGCTTCCGGAAAGCAGCCATAATTCTGCCCATATCGATCGTCCTGCCATCCGTTTCGGCAGCAACAAGGGGTGCCACCGGCGCCCGGAAGCGGTAGGGATTCACGAGGTCGAGCGCATCGCCCGCACGTGATGACATGAGCAGGTCCATGGCATCCCGCGGGATCAGTTTCCTTCTCTGCATCCTGCAGCCCGTTTCAGCCGGTTTCATCGCACCGACGTCAACGCCCGCTGCAACGAGCGCCCTCGCGATGCCTGTTCCAACAAAGGTTTTCCCGACCCCCGTATCTGTCCCGGTGATGAACAAACCCGTCTTTCGCGCGTTCTTCATAGCACCCTGCTGTCGAGGTTGAACACCTGCCCGGACACGTTCTCCATGAGCGACAACTGATAAACGAAGCCGGCGACCTCGCCGGCGGTGGTGCTTCTTCCGAGAACGTTCTCCTGCCTGATCCTCCCGACTATGGCCGGCGCCAGGGACCTGCCCATTTCTGTTTCGAGATAGCCCGGCAGGACCGCGTTCACCCGGATGTTGCGGGCGCCCAGCTCCCTGGCCATAGCCTTGGTGAGACCGATGAGGCCGGCTTTGGCCGCGCTGTAATTTGCCTGGCCTTCCCTCCCCTGGACGCCTGAGATGGAGGAAATCGAGATCACTGCGCCCGACAGCCGTTCCACCATGAGGCGTGAGACAGCGCGAACGCAGAGAAAGGCCCCTTTCAGGTTGGTGTCAAGCACGGAATCCCAGTCGCTCTCAGACATACGGAGAGCGAGGCCGTCCCTCGTGATGCCGGCATTGTTCACCAGAACATCGATGCCTCCCCAGACATCCTGGACTTGTGCAACCATGGCTTCGACCGCCAGGGGGTCACGCACATCGGCTCGCAGGACAAGCACCTCTCCGCCCGATGCAATGATCGTCCTTTCAACAGCGCGGGCATCCGTCTCGCTATTCAGGTAGTTGAGGACAACGCGCTCCCCCGATCTTCCGAACCGGATCGCGATCTCTCGGCCGAGCCCCCGGGACGCGCCGGTCACCATGACGACACGCTTAGCTCTGCCGTTGTCCATTTAGAATTCCTTCTTCCTTGAGGTGGTGAAACACCGAGAGAGACCGGTCGATGTCCCTATCGCTGTGCGTCGCCATGACCGTGGTCCGGATGCGCGCAGAGCCCTCGGGAACGGACGGCGGTCTGATGGCCGGAGCAAGTATCCCCTCCCGCAGCAGCCAATGGGCAGCGGTCAAAGCCCTTTCCGAACTGCCCGCGATCACCGGCAGGATAGGCGTCTCAGCCCCTGCGGGCAGGACCCCCAGGGCGGTAAGGCCGTTCGCAAGCCGCGTTCGGTTTTGCCAGAGACGTTCCCGGCGCCATGGCTCCTGGTCGACCAGCTCCAACGCTGCCATGGACGCTGCGCAAAGCGCAGGCGGCAGCGAGGTACTGAAGACATAGCTTCGGGCCCTGTTCCGGATCCAGGCAATGAGTCCACGATCACCCGCCACATAGGCCCCGAAGGAGCCAAGGGCCTTTCCGAGCGTGCCCATCTGGATGGGAACCTCCCCGCTCATGCCGAAATGTTCAGCAGTCCCCCTTCCCTTCCTTCCGATGACACCCGTCGCGTGTGCATCGTCGATCATCAGCGTGGCGCCGTAACGGCCCGCCAAAGTGACGAGGTCCGGCAGCGGCGCAATATCGCCGTCCATGCTGAATACACCGTCCGACACGATGAGCCTCCGTCGGCTCGTCCGGTGCTCCTGCAGGAGTTCTTCCAGATGCCCCATGTCGCGGTGCCGGTAGACGGCGGTCCTCGCCCTGCTCAACCGGCATCCATCGATGATGCTCGCATGGTTCAGAGCATCGCTCAGGATGACGTCCCCTTCCGCGGCAAGGGCGGGGATGACGCCGGTGTTCGCGGCATAGCCACTGTTGAAAACGATCGCCGCCTCCGTCCCCTTGAAGGACGCGATCCGTCGTTCCAGGTCTTCGTGCAGTTCGGATGTCCCGGAGACCAGCCGAGACGCTCCCATGCCGAGACCGTATCGCTCCAGGGCGTCCCGCACCGCCCTCCGCAGGGCGGGATGTTCGGCAAGGCCAAGATAGTTGTTGGAGCACAGGACAATGACCTCTTTCCCGCCATCGAGGAGAACACGCGGCCCCTGCGCCGACCGGATGGCGGATTCAGTCCTCACCAGGTGCTGCTCAGCCAGTTCATTCAGCTCTTCTTCGAACATAATGGCCTTTACGATACCGTGAGTGCTGCCGCTCCTGTACCTTCGGTCCGGCACTTGCCGATGGCGGTGACAATCACCGGCTGCCGTTCGAGGTATTCTGTCACGATGCCGATATCAGTCTGCTTCGTGTCAATGAACACGGCCCTTCCCCCGGAAGAAGCGCCCAAGTCCTTCATGGAAGGCAGGCGAACATATCCTGAAGACCGGGAAGCGACATAACCTGCACGATAGTCGGGATCGTCGGACCAGCACAGTTCAGCTACGAATCCTGGTACAAAGGATATCTTGGATGCGAGAGCAAGCGCCTCGTGCGTCCGAAAATGGGTGAGCCCCAGCCGGGCAAGTTGTTCAGAGAGCGAGAGGAATGCGTCGTCGCTCCAGTCGAACCGCGAAGCCCGAACGCCCCGGGACCGGTCCGGTTCGAGGCGTTCGCCGGTCAGAGCGTCCATCACCATTGCGCCGCGCATGGCCCCGCCGTCTTCCGACGGGCCGCGATCGAGGAAGGAGAATGCCTGCTGCACGGCCTGCGGGGCCACGCCGGCCGAGCGCAGAATGCCGGAAGCGGCATCCCTGCACCGGGATACGCCTTCCTCCCGCAGGTCCAGGAGGTCCAGCGCCTGTATCTTGTGCACGCACCGGTCCCCAAGAGGTTCGACGGTAAGCACGACCTCGTCAGGAGGGATGCCTTTGCTCCAGGCGCGGTCCAGGAACTTTTGGACGACCGTGGATATACGTGGGAATGGGACCAGGCGCTCCGCGCCGGAGAGATGACGCGCTCCCGATGCTGCCCGCATCCGGACACTGAAGAGGCCGGACGTGTCACTCATTGCGCAGGTTCCAGACCGAGGTCCCGAAGCATCTGGAGGTCTGCCTGGGGATCGAGGCCGGTGCGGGTCAGGTAGTTCCCGATCATAAAGCCGTCCGCTCCCGCAAGCAAGATGAAGGGATGGAAAGCGCCAAGTGCGTTGCCCCGCCCGCCGCAGACCCTGATCTCCTTGTCCGGCAGGATCATCCGGAAAAGTGCAAGCGCATGGAGCGCCTCGAGCGGTCTGATCGGCTCGGTCCCCTCCAGAGGGGTGCCCGCTATAGGCATCAGGAAATTGACGGGCACGGAGTCGACGTCGAGTTCCCGGAGTGCGAAGGCCATGCTGGTCCGGTCCTGCATGGTCTCGCCCATGCCCAGGATGCCGCCGCTGCAGATCGAAAGGCCGACCTCCCTGGCCTCCCGCAGCAGCCCGACGCGCTCGTCAAAGGTATGGGTGGAGCAGATGGAGGGAAAATATTCCCGGGAGGTCTCGATGTTATGATGGTAGCGAGAAAGACCCGCATCCTTGAGGTACCGGAGTTGGTCTTTCGTGAGCGTCCCCAGGGTCGCGCAGGGAGAGAGTCCGAGGGCCCTCACGCACTCTACTCCTCTGGCAATGTTCCGGAGATCGGAGCCGTCCTCGATGCCCCTCCCGCTCGTGACGATGCAGAACCTGCGAGCACCGTTCTCCCGGGCGGCGCGAGCCGCCTGTGCCATGCGATCCACGTCGACGAGGGGATAGACAGGAGCATCTGTGGCATAGTGGGCAGACTGGGCGCAGAAACGGCAGTCTTCGCTGCAGGCACCGGATTTCGCGTTGACGATGGAGCAGATATCGACTGCCTTGCCCCGTAAGCGCTCGCGCACGCGGTTCGCGGCAGCGAAGAGGTCCACGAGGTCGGCGTTTCGGGCAGAAGCGATGACAGAGGCCACTTCGCGGCTTGCGCTGCCGCCGGCGACGATCTTGTCCGCAAGACGCAATATCTCTTCTCGAACCGTTCCGATCATAGGCTTTTCTTATACCCCCGGGGAAGCAAATTGTCAACCTCACCATAGTCCATTGGTTGACAATGAACGAGCGAAACCGTTTTAGAAATACGTCATAACGCACTATTTGATGTGATCAGCTGAGTGACGTGATGCTTCGCCTGACCTGCTCCTCCATGAGGGAGCGGATCGATAGAAGGGACGCCTCGTCAGCGGCCTCGAAGCGCATGACGAGGACCGGCTGGGTGTTGGATGCCCGGATCAGTCCCCACCCCTTCTGAAAGACAGCGCGCACCCCGTCCACGGTGATGACCTCACGGACGGGAAGCGAGACCGTTTCCGGACGGGCATAGAGGTTGCGAACCGCGTCGACGACCTTGAACTTCAGTCTGTCGGGGCAGTCGAAGCGGATCTCCGGCGTGCTGAAGGTCCTGGGAATGTCCGCACTGAGGGCGCTGAGACGGATGGGAGTTCCCGACTCCCTCCTGGCCCTCCTCAGCAGCTCGACGACACGGCAGGCGGCGTAGATCGCGTCGTCATAGCCGAAATAGCGGTCCGCGAAGAAGATATGACCGCTCATCTCCCCGGCAAGCGCCGCGCCGGATTCTTTCATCTTCGCCTTGATGAGCGAGTGGCCTGTCTTCCACATGATGGCGTTCCCGCCATGCGCCCTGATATCGTCGTACATCGTCTGCGAGCATTTGACCTCGGAAACGAACGTGGCCCCCTTCCGCTCGCGCAGGATGTCCCGCGAGAAGAGCACCATGAGCTGATCGCCCCAGAGGACAGCGCCCCGCTCGTCAACAACGCCGATGCGGTCGGCATCACCGTCAAAGGCGATCCCCAGGTCTGCCCCGCGCCCTGTGACCGCATCGATGAGCGCGGTCAGGTTCTTCGGTATCGTCGGGTCGGGATGATGGTTCGGGAAACGTCCGTCAGGTTCCGAGTAAAGCTCAATCACCTCGCAGCCGAGAGCGCGCAGCACAACAGGCGCAACCGGACCTGCAGTTCCGTTGCCGCTGTCCAGGACGACTTTGAGCGGAACATCCCGATAGTCCGGAAACCGGCCCTTTAGTTCCTTCATATAATCCGGAAGGATGGCGTGACGACTCGTTTGCGGTGGTCCGGTTCCGCCCTGTCCTCGGTCACCTGTCGTCCTGATGATGTCCTCCATCGTCCGGCGGAGCTTCTGAATCTCCTCGCCGTAGATCGTTTCCTTGCCAACGCATAGCTTGAACCCGTTGAACTCGGCCGGATTATGGCTGCCCGTGATCATCACGCCTGCTCCGGGTGAAAGGTTGTAGAGCGAAAAGTACAACGCCGGTGTGGGGCACATGCCGAGGTCGATCGTTTCAACACCGCCTGCGGAAAGACCTCGCGCCAGGGCGTCCCGCAGCCGCGGCGAGCTCAGCCGCGCGTCCCACCCGATCGTCGCACTGGCGAGACCCTTCGCACGCAGATAGGCGCCGAACGCCCTCCCGAGCATCTCTACCACGGGGTCGATAAGGTCGCGGTCAGCGATGCCGCGGACGTCGTATTCACGGAATATCTCGGGATTGAAGGGACCGTTCATCACGGCAGCTCCGGAAGGGGCGAACGCTTCTTCGCGGCATGTCGGTTGTAATCGTCATCGAACCTGACAATATCATCCTCCTCGAGATACTCGCCGTTCTGCACCTCGATGATCTGAAGCGGGATCTTTCCGCGGTTTTCGAGACGGTGTTTCGTTGACATGGGGATGAAGGTGCTCTCGTTCATGTGGACGTCGTATTCCCTCTCACCGTTCGTCACGCGCGCCGTGCCCGAGACCACGACCCAGTGCTCGCTCCGGTGATGATGCATCTGGGAGGAGAGCTTAGCGCCGGGCGTCACGACGATACGTTTGATCTTGTACCGGTCACCCTCCTCCAGGACCGTATAGTTCCCCCAGGGCCGGTATACGGTGCGATGCGTCACGTGCTCCAACGCGTTCCGCCGCTTCAGCTCATCGACGACCTTCTTGACGTCCTGGGCCCGCTCCTTGCTGCAGACAAGAGTTGCATCGGGCGTATCCACGACGACGGTGTCTCGGAGACCGATCGTGGCGACGAGGCGCTGGTCTGCATAGACGACGGAATCGGCGCTCCCGATGTCGATCACGTTTCCCGAGAAGATGTTCCCTTCGCCGTTCTTCTTTGTCACCTCTTCCAGCGCCGTCCAGCTTCCCACATCGGACCAGCCGATGTCCGCCGGGACCACTGCTGCCCGGTCGGTCTTCTCCATCACGCCGTAATCGACAGAGACCGGTTCGATCCGCGAAAAGACCCTCTCCACCACATCGGCTTCAACGGGTGTGCCGATGCTCTTCTTGATCTCCATGAGTCCGTTGTGGAGTTCGGGCAGATGACGCTCGACCTCCCTGAGGAATGAGTTCACCTTCCAGACGAACATGCCGCTGTTCCAATAGTACCGGCCGGTCTTCAGGTATTCCTGGGCCGTCTTAAGGTCGGGCTTTTCAACGAACCGCTCGACCGCGCAGGTACCCCCGAGGTCGCCTCCGCCGAGCTGTTTGCCCGCCTTGATGTACCCATAGCCGGTTTCCGGCCGGTTCGGCGTGATGCCCAACGTCACAAGATGGTCCCGCTCGGCCGCCTTGGCAGCGGATTCCAGGCATGTTCGGAAGGCGGCAGCGTTCCTGATCGCATGGTCGGCGGCAAGGACGACCATGATCCCCTCCGGATCGATCCTGTTCAGATGGAGGGCAGAGAGCGCGAGCGCAGGCGCAGTGTTCCGGGCGGCCGGCTCAAGGATAAAGTTCCTGTCCCAGGAGCCGCCGAACCGCGCCGTGAGCTGCGCCGTGATCTCGTCGGCAATCCCCCGGCCGGTGACAATGAACACATGCTCCCGCTTGATGATCGGAAGGATGCGGTCCACCGTCTGCTGGATGAGGGTGTCCTCGCTCCCGATCTTAAGGAGCTGCTTCGGTGTCTTCTCGCGCGAAAGCGGCCAGAACCGTGTGCCCGAGCCGCCTGCCATGATCACTGCGAACATAGGTGCATTCCCTTTCTCTATGCTTGTTTCCGTTCCCAGTCCCAGGCGGTCCTGATGATAAAGGACAGGTCATCATACCGGGGTTTCCAGGCCAGTTTCTGCTTCAGTTTCGAGCTGTCGGCCACCAGAACGGCCGGATCTCCGGGCCGGCGCGCCGCGGCCTCCACAGGGATTTCCCTCCCCGTGACCTTTCCAGCCGTCTCGATCACCTCACGAACGGAGTGGCCGCGCCCGTACCCGCAGTTGAACACATCGCTCTCGCCCCCGTCGGCGAGGTGCTGCAGGGAAAGCAGATGGGCATCCGCCAGGTCCATGACGTGGATGAAGTCCCGGATGCAGGTGCCGTCGGACGTCGGGTAATCGGAGCCGTACACTGAGAGGCGCTGCCGCTTACCTAGCGCTGCCTTCAGGGCGATGGGGATGAGGTGCGATTCCGGGTCGTGCCGTTCCCCGAGCCTGCCGGCAGGGTCGGCGCCCGCCGCATTGAAATACCGGAGCGAAACGTAGCGGAGATCCTGCGCTCGGGAAGCATCCAGCAGTGCCTGTTCGACGCAGGCCTTCGCTTGGCCGTAGGGATTGATGGGACGCATCGCATGGTCCTCGGTAAGGGGAGATGCCGACGGGTTTCCGTAGACCGCAGCGGTAGAGGAAAAGATGAACGATCCGATCTCCGCACGCGCCATGGACCGCAGAAGGTTGATCGTGTTCGCGGCGTTGTTATGATAATACTTGAGCGGATCGCGGACAGATTCGGCCACCTCGATGAATGCCGCGAAATGCATGACCGCGTCTGGCCGGAAGTCGCGCAGCGTACGGTCCAGGAGCGGAGTGTCGGCAAGATCGCCGATGACGAGGTCGCTTCCCAAGACAGAGTCGCGGTGCCCTGTGGAGAGGTTGTCATAGATCAAAACCCTATGCCCTCGTTCCCGAAGCAGAGCGGCGACATGACTGCCGATATATCCCGCTCCTCCCGTGACCAGCACCCGAGCCAAGATCTGCAGTCTCCTTGCGACCGGTCAGTCTGTCCTGGCAACAGCTATGCGACAGACCCGGTGCCTTGTCTTTTCACTTTGCTTGTGTTAGTATGCCGCACGATATCACGGCCGGAAATCATAATAAAACCAGATGGTTCTAGGACGTCATGCATGCGTTCATCCCGGAGAAGATTGGGCACAATTATACTGTTTTTGTCAGATGTTGTCATTCTCTTTTTGATCTCCGCGGTCGCGATCGCGATCCGCACTCTCATCCCTTCGATCATCCCGACCTTTCCTGAGTTCTCCCGTGAGATCGGATACGCCTGGTGGTTCTTTCCCGTCTGGATCGCCATTCTGGCCTACGAGGGCGCTTACACAAGGCGGTTCACCCACTGGGACGAGGTAAAGGTCCTCTGGAAAAGCGCGCTCTTCTCAACCCTGGCCATCCTCGCCATCGTCTTTATCGGGAAAATGGCAGTTGTTTCCCGCACCGTGGTCGTTCTGATCGGCCTGCTCGCTCTCATCATCTTCCCGCTGCTCCGGATTGCCGTCAAACGCAGACTCATCACGTCGGGTCTCCTCAGGAGGCGAGTCCTCATCATCGGCGCGAACCCGACGGGAGTGGCCGCTCTCACGGCGCTTCGCGGAGAACCGAACCTCGGTTATGAAGTGATCGGGTTCCTCGATGATGACCCGCGCCGGGGCGGGGCCTGCCTGGAAGGGGTCAAGGTGCATGGGCGCATCGATCAGGTGGAAAGGTATCTTGCCAATGCCGATATCCATGACGTCGTGATCGCACTTCCTGACCGCGAAAAGACGGAGCTGGACCGGCTTGTGACGAGACTACAGCACAAGGCGGCGAGCGTCCTCTATTTTCCCGATTACTCGGGGCTCGCCGTCATCGGCACGGAGCTGCGCCATTTCTTCCACACACAGGCATTCGCTCTGGAGATCAAGAACAACCTGGCCGAGCCGTTCAATTACTATACGAAAAGGGCCTTCGACTACCTCGTCGGCGGCGTTCTTTCCCTGCTTCTCGCCGTTCCTCTCGCGGCCATTGCGCTCATCATCTGGCTGACTTCCTCTGGACCGCCCGTCTACCGCCACAAACGCGTAGGAAAGAACGGGAGGCCCTTCCCCTGTTATAAATTCCGCACCATGTACA
>JBAIYC010000492.1:0-2260 GCA_037916085.1 Nitrospirota bacterium
GCTTCCTGCCGGCCTTCGAGGAGATCCCGGAAGAGGTCTGCCGGCGGGCGAAGGCGTTCTTCTTCAATTACCCGAACAACCCGACGGGCGCATGCGCGGACAAGGACTTCTTCACGCGCCTGGTCGCTTGGGCAAGGAAGCACGAGATCCTCTTGATGAACGACAACCCCTACAGCGAGATCGTCTTTTCCCCCGGGCGCAGGCTGAGCCTCATGCAGGCCCCGGGCGCAAAGGACGTCTGCGTTGAGTTCAACTCCCTCAGCAAGGCCTACAACATGACGGGGTGGCGCATCGGCATGGCCGTGGGCGGGGAAAAGATCATCCAGGCCATGTGCCGGTGCAAGGAGAACGTGACCTCCGGCATCTTCAACGCCATCCAGCTTGCAAGCGTCAAGGCGATGGACGAAGGCGACGGAGAGATCGAGAAGATGCTCGCCATCTACCGGAGGCGGCGCACGACGGTCCTCGGCGCCCTGGCCGCGATGGGGCTCCCTGTTCGGCCGGGCGATGGCACGTTCTACCTCTGGGTCCCGGTGCCTCACGGCCGGACCTCGCTGGATTTCGCCGAAAGGCTCCTGGATGATGCAGGTGTCCTGGTGACCCCGGGCACCGCCTACGGTCAGTACGGCGAGAGCTATTTCCGCCTCTCGCTCACCGTGCCCGACGACCGCCTGCAGGAAGCCCTTGAACGCATGCGCACCGTTGCGGCAAAGGGTTGGTAGCGCTCATCTTCCGGTCCACAAAAAAAGGACGGCGCCAACGCGCCGTCCTCCTTGACTCTCCTCAATTCCTTTTCTTCTCTCTCTCTTATCTTTCCTTCTCTCCTGCCTCTATCGCTTTCTTCGTCTGTTCGATCGCCTTATTGACATGTTCGAGGGCCTTCACGCGATGCCCGCCCTTGTTGTGCTCGGCCACCTCGAGCTCGGCCCTTGCGGTCTTCAATGCTTCCAGTGCGGCCATCATATGCGGCTGATGGATGGCTGCCCAGCTTCCGATCGCACTGCCCACGACGAGGCCGATGACGAGCACCATGATGATTCGCTTCATATCCCCTCCCCCCTTCGAGATAAGAACGGACTTCACCCCACGATCGCACGCACCCGCTACGGCCATAGGGGAATCATGTCCATGGTAGCAGTATCATCCCCCGTGCGGAGGTCGACGATCTGGGGGATGGCTATGG
Organism: Nitrospirota bacterium; assembly: GCA_037916085.1. Classification (GTDB taxonomy): domain Bacteria; phylum Nitrospirota; class UBA9217; order UBA9217; family UBA9217; genus JAKAHZ01. The sequence continues at coordinate 1,184 of JBAIYC010000492.1, forward strand.
CCTTGTAAATACTCGGCAGTGGCGCGTGCCAAGCGACTGCGTCAATCCCGTAGAACGCGCCAGGAAAACCGCCTGGCAGATTGATCGTGTAGGAACCCCCGCTGACCATTTGGCTATCGATATTGCTGTTTAAACTGTTAAGAGCGTTCACGATCATGCCACCATGTACAGCGAACAGCAGGCCACTGTTCATCTTCCCCGTCATCCTGCTGTTCATCATCATGTTAGTCCCCAAGACAATACTTCCGGTTACGGCCTTGGACGAATAAGATGACATGACATTTAGCGTCGGGAAAGCGACCGTCGTGGTCGCGCTGGTGACCGTCGTGGCTGCACTTCGGTCGAACAGGATCGCGCCGGCAACAGCATCATAGCCGCCGGTACCCTGCGTCGGGCTCACCGGCGCGAAGCTGATCGTCGCTCCGCTCACGAAGTCGCCCACCCGGATCTGATCATTGTTCAGCATGAAGGTCTGCTTGAACGCCCCCGAAAGGGGATTGAAATGCCTGAACCGTATCTCATAGGGAGACTCGCCTGCGCCGGGAAGCGTCTGATAGAACTGGACCCATGCGCCGGTAGGCGACGCAATCGTGCCGGCCACCGAGTAATCGTTGTTGGGAGTGGTCGTTGGTACTGTGCTGATGGTGCCTAGATTGGTCATCGTGGTCGTGTCATCGGTGACCGGAACTCCCTTGATGATCATCGTCTGTGTGTCCAGGCCGCGGATGACGATGTCCCAGGCGCTGGTCACCGCGGTCGATACGGGATAGAGAGCGAAGGTGCCGTCAGCCTTCGGGACGGTCCAGCGCCTCACGACGTGGAAGCTGGTCGTCGCGCCCGTATCGAGCATCTCATCGGCCGTGGCGAGACGCTCAGCCTTGATTACGAAACGGGAGGCGGTGACCGAACCGCCGGTCGAGAGCTTGCCGATGATGGCGCCGACGCGACCTAGATCGAAGAACTTGAGTCTGGGCTTCATAACATAGTCCACGCCCTCATGGAACTCCACGATGTCCTCGCCCGCGTCAAAATCGACGGCAAGCCTGAGCGTCCCGCTCCCGGAAACGACAAAGGTGC
>JBAIYC010000493.1:0-4311 GCA_037916085.1 Nitrospirota bacterium
CAACGTCCCCGGCAACATCAGGAAGATCGTTTCCGGCGAGCCGCTGGGGACCCTCGTCTCCGGGAGGTAGGAGCATGGCCAACGAACTGGTCAAGAAAGCCGACGAGAGGATGCACAAGGCCCACGAGGTCCTGAAGAAGGAGTTCGCCGCGATCAGGACCGGCCGGGCCAACCTCGGCATCCTCGACGGCATCAGTGTCGACTACTACGGCACGCCGACCCCCCTCAATCAGGTCGCGAACCTCGCCGTTCCCGACGCGCGCACGATCACCATCCAGCCTTGGGAGGCCAAGATGCTGGGGACGATCGAGAAGGCGATCCTGGCCTCCGACGTGGGCCTTACCCCGTCAAACGACGGCAAAATCATCCGCCTCTCCATCCCGCCGCTCACCGAGGAGCGCCGCCAGCAGATCGTCAAGCAGGCAAAGAAGCTGGCCGAGGACGCCCGGGTCGCCTGCCGGAACATCCGGCACGATGCCAACAACGAGCTGAAGAAGAAGAGCAAAGACAAGGACGCCCATGTCTCCGAGGACGAGGTCAAGAAGCTCCAGGACGAGGTCCAGAAGCTTACGGACAACCATATCAAGAAGATTGACGAACTCCTCGCACACAAGGAAAAGGAGATCATGACCGTCTAGGCAGTGCGGACGGAGCAGAGACCATGCTGACGAATCCTTTCTTCAAGATGCTGTCGCTTTATCTCGCCGCCTCTGTGATGCTCCTCTCGGTTCCCGCCCAGGGGTGGGCCATGCTTGTGCCGGCGCGGAATGATGCTTCGCGGGCCGGAGACGTCGCCAAGGTCCAGGCGGCATTGGAATCTTCGGCTGTGAAGCAGCGTCTCCTGGACTACGGTCTCACGTCCGAAGAGGCGATGCGGCGGATCGGCATGCTCTCTGACGAACAGCTCCACCAGTTCGCCGCCAACATCGACGCAGTCCAGGCCGGCGGCGACGGGGCCGGCGACGTCATCTTCGTGCTTCTCGTCGTGGTCCTTGTGCTGGTCATCCTGGAACTGACCGGCCACCATGTCGTCATGAAGCGATGACGGCCGGGAACCGGAAGGAGGAACACTCATGCAGCGCATGCTGACGGCATTCTATACGAAACCCCTCGTCATCTATCTCGTCCTCGCCCTCATCGCGATCTCCGCGGCTGCCGGGCCCGCCGATGCCATGCTGGTGCCTGCATCACCTGCCGCTCCGGCCGGCGTATCGTCGGGCGGCCGATCCGCCGACCTGGCGGTGATCCAGAGGTCGCTCGAGTCCGCGGAGCTCCGCCAGCGCCTCCTTGATTACGGCCTCACCCCGCAGGAGATCGAGGCGAGGGTCAACGGTCTCTCGGATGAGCAGCTCCATCAGCTTGCATCGAACCTCGATGCCGTTCAGGCCGGCGGCGACGGCTTGGGCCTCCTCTTCAGCCTGGTGATCATCGCCGCCCTCGTCGTACTCATCATCTTCCTTTTAGAAGGGCGGATCGAGGTCCGCAAGAAGTGACCTCGCTGGTCCGAACCGACAGGGCCGTGAACAGCCGAATTGCTGCTCACGGCCTTTTTTTGCCCGTCGCGGTCGCCCTTCTTGCCGCACTCGCTGCGGGCTGCTCCGCGAAGCGCTTTGAAGAGATCCGGCCGGGCATCGAGGAGCGCGGCCACTATATCAGCGGCGTCCCCTTCGTCCGGCAAGGGGAACGTGATTGCGGGCCGGCTGCCCTTGCCGGTGTGCTGTCCTTCTGGAAGCATCCTATCGATCTGGCAGAAATCACCTCGCAGGTCTATCTGCCCAAGCTCGGCGGAACGCTCCCGATGGACATGGAACGGTTCGTACAGCAGGCCGGCCTTCAGACCTCGGCAGCCGCGGGAAACATCGACTCGCTGCGGTCCGTCATTCGGAGCGGCCGGCCGGTCATCTGCATGCTCGATACCGGATTCGGGCTCTACCGGCAGCCGCACTACATCACGGTCATCGGCTTCGACGACGGGAACAGGCTCTTCATCTTCCACGACGGCGAGCACCCGAACGTAACGATGTCCTATGAGGACTTCGAGAAGGTCTGGTCGCGGGCCGGCCACTGGATGCTCGTCGCGGCGCCTAAGGAATGATCGCGTCCCGATGCACTCACCGAGCTCTGTTGAACTGGAATTCGGCCCTTGCCTGTCTCCCGGGCCTTCCCCGACGGGACCGTTTTGGGCATGACGTTCTGAGGTACGAAAAGGAAAGCCTATGCAGCCATGCCGAAGGCAAATGAACACCGCCGTCTCTACCAGGAGATACGGACACCTGCAGACCCCTGACCGCGGCGTGCGCCAGACAGCGTCGGTCGCCCTATGGCTTCTGCCGGCGCTGTTCTTTCTGCTCTCTGGATGCTCCCTCCCCAAGATCATCGTGCTCCATGACCCGCTGTCCGCGGACGAGCACGTCCGCCTCGGGAGCATTTACGCTTCCCAGGGAAAGACGGATCTCGCTCGGGACCAGTACCGCATGGCAACGGAAAAGGACAAGAAGAACGACAAGGCCTGGCAGCTCTTGGGCGATGTTTCGTTCCAGTTGAAGGAATACAAGGAGGCGGAGGATGCCTATTCCCGAGCTCTGGGCCTCGACTCGAAGAACGGCGACCTATACAACAATCTGGCCTGGGTCTACGTGCAGCAGGGGAGGAACCTCGGGAAGGCGAAGGACCTTGTGATGAAGGCAATGAAGCTTTCGCCTGATCACCTGCCCTACTACTTGGACACGCTCGGCATCGTCCTTCTCAAGCTCGGGAAGACGCAGGAATCGATCGCAACTCTCAAAGAATCCGTCGCCACTCTCCCCAAGGACCCCCCGGGACCTCTTGCCGAAGCCTATCTCCATCTCTCCGAAGCCTATGCAGCAGCAGGCGACGGATCGTCCTCTCAGGACGCCCTCCTCCGGTCCCGGGAACTTTCAAAACTCCCCCAGTAGCCCGCCCCGGTCCCGGATCGTGCTTGAGGCAGCTACGAGCGGGAAGACGCTTCTCGGAAGATTACTTAGCCGGCTTCGCGGCACGACCGCGAGAACGCTCCTTCCTGCTCACGCCTCGCGCCGAGCCGCCGGAGGTCTGCGATCTTTTCCGAACGGAAAGAATGATGCCGTACGCGGCGATGCAGGCAGATACCCACCCGATCCAATCTCCCAGCACACCGTAGACCGTGCGGCCCTTTAGGAGCGGCACCCTGCCGGAAAGTGATGCCTTCGTCCACTGGGCCGTACGGAGATTGGTCCGACCTACCGGGTCCACGATGGCCGATATGCCCGTATTGGTCGATCGTACCAGCGCCCGGCGGTGCTCGATCGACCGAAAGCTTGCGAGCGCGAGGTGCTCCATCGGCTGGACCGTGTCTCCGTACCAGGAGTCGTTCGTCAGGTTGAACATCGCCTCCGGCGTCCGGCGGTCCCGTCCGCCCTGCATCAGCATGCGAACCTGCCCGGGAAATATGTCTTCGTAGCAGATGTTGACGGAAAGCGTATGGCCCTCCAGCAGGAGCGGTTCGACGTTCGTTCCTGGCCAGAACCGGCCCGAATAGGGCGACCACGAGTAGAACTGGGGGAAAATATCTCCGAAGGGAATATACTCGCCGAAGGGGACCAGCACCATCTTGTCGTAGGTGCCCAGGATGCGCCCGGTCCCGTCCACGAGAACGGCGCTGTTGTACATGCGGCGCTCACCGTCCTCCTTGGTCAGTACGACGGCTCCGAAGAGGAGCGGTGTCGTCACGCCCCCCCGCAGGCCGGCCGGCAGCGTGCCCTCGCGGGACGAGAGGTCCACGCCGAGGATGCTCTCCGGCCAGACGATAAGGTCGAACTTCCGCGACGCCTCCAGCTCCCGCGACATTTCCTGGTGCTCCCTGAGGAACATCTCCTGGTCCACATGCTTGTCGCCGGCGCCGCGGTTCGCCTGGACAACGCCGACTGCCAGCTGCGGAGCAACCGATGCGGCCCGGTCCACCATGCTGATGCGGACCGCGCCGTAGGCAAGCACAACGGCCAGGACGGCCGCGAGTGCTGCCGCCGGCAGCAAGGGGCGGGGCTTCCGGCTTCGGACCTTCTCAAGCGCCGCGTAGAGCGCGGAGTTCACCAGGAGGACAAGGAACGTGACGCCGAGGATCCCCGTGATGTCCGCGATCTGCGTCACCAAAGAAAGCCGGTACTGGCTTGCGCCCAAGTAGTTCGGGAAGAGCTGGGGCCAGAACTTCTCTGCCGCGGTCCAGGCGACCGGGGACACCCACGCCACGCTCCAGCCCGTACTGCCGCAGATCAGCCGGGTGGCCCAGGCCCAGACGGCGAAGACCAGCCCGTT
>JBAIYC010000494.1:0-2454 GCA_037916085.1 Nitrospirota bacterium
TCCCCAGGATCAAGTGGGAACCGAAGGAGCGGACCCGCATCGTCCTCGTGGACGCCATGGACGAGGCGAACGGAATGACCTCGCCCATTCCCTACAACCAGGTCATCATCTTCCTTACCCAGCCCTCGGGCGGTCCCGGATTCGGCCTCATTTCCTACGATGACTGGCTCCGGCTCGTGATCACCCATGAGTATACCCACGTGCTCCACCTTGACATGGTGACGGGCGGTCCGGAGACGGTCCAGAAGGTGCTGGGCAGGATCTACTTCCCCAACCTGTTTCAGCCTGAGTGGATGATCGAGGGCCTTGCGACCTACGAGGAGACCGAACAGACGGGCGGCGGCAGAGGCCGTTCGCCCGGTGCCGAGATGATCATCCGGACGGCGGTGCTCGAGAACGCCTTTCCCGAGCTCGGCCAGGCGTCAGTCTTTCCCGACACCTGGCCTTCTGGCCAGGTGCCGTACCTCTTCGGCGAGGGGTTCACCCGGTTCATCGCCGAGCGGTACGGGCGGGAGAAGCTTGCCGAGGTGAGCGTCCTGTACAGCAGCAGGGACTTCCCCTTTCTGGTCGGCTCGACGGGCATGAAGGTGCTGAACGAGGACTATGCATACCTGTGGAAGGAATGGAAACACTCGCTCCAGACCAGGTACGAACCGCTCAGCAGGGAGCTTGCGGAGAAGGGCCTGACGAGGACCACGCCGCTCACACACAAGGGGTTCGTCAGTTCGAACCCGGCCTTCGCTCCCGACGGGAGATCCATCGCCTTTGCCGTGGTCGAGGGCGATGAGTTCCCGGGGATCTATCTGGTCCGTCCCGACGGGGGCGGCGCGAAGAAGATCGCCGAGAACGTCTTTTCCGTTTCCGCGTCAGGCACGGTCCTCGCCTGGAGCGCCGACGGGACACGACTCTACTACACCAAGATCGAGATCGTGAGGAACACGGACTACTATGACGATCTCTACTCGTATGACCTCAAGGCTGACAGGGAAGTGCGGCTCACCGAGGGGCTCCGGGCACGCGACCCCCATCCCTCGCCGGACGGCACGAAGCTCCTGTTCGTGATGAACCGCATGGGGATGACGCGTCTCGCTGTCCTGGACCTTTCTGCCGGCCGCAGGGGACCGGCGGGTGAGCGGGACATCATCCCGCTCACCGACTGGGGCCCGGAGCAGTACGAGACGCCCCGCTGGAGCCCAGACGGCAGCCGCATCGCCGTGGGTGTCTGGAAGCCGGGCGGCGAACGGGACATCAGGCTTCTCGATCCCGCCGGCAAGATCATCGAGGACGTGACGCACGACCGGGCCGTCGATGTCGGGCCTGCCTGGAGCTCGGACGGGAACTATCTCTTCTTCTCCTCCGACCGCACCGGCATCTTCAACATCTATGCCTACGAGCCCGCGACGAAGAAGCTCTTCCAGGTGACCAATGTCCTGGGCGGCGCCTTTGCGCCGTCCCCTTCGCCGGACGGAAGAACGCTCGCCTTCTCATCCTACAGCTCCAAAGGATACGACATCCACAGCATGCGTATCGAACCTGCGTCCTGGAAGACCGCCGAGCCCTACGTGGATCGGTATCCCCGGGTGCAGTATGCGGACAAGGCGGTGGAGACCTCTTCCCGTCCCTACAGCCCGCTCTCGACGATCTATCCCCGGTTCTGGCTTCCCTGGTTCGGCTACAGCTATGCGAGCGGCACCATGGTCGGCGCACTCACCTTCGGCCAGGACGTGATCCAGCGGCACCAGTACCTTGCCTCGGTGCTCTACGGGCCGAAGAACGGCCGTGTCTGGTACGGCCTTGATTATTTCTACGACGGCTTCTATCCGACCCTGCATCTCCAGGCGTCGGACAATGACGTCACCTACAGCGGCTTCCTGCGGGATGCGCTGGGGACGAAGGACTACGTCGAACGCGACAGGACCATCGGGGCATCTCTCATCCTGCCGGTCCTCAAGACCGCGACCCAGCACGAGCTGACCATCGGCTATCTGCGGAAGGAGCTCTCAAATCTGACGGACCTGCCTCCATGGACGGGATACAGCGGCCCCCAGCCGGCGCAGGGCGGTCTGGCATCGGGCCTGCTGGTCTACCGGTACAACAGCGCGAGACGGTACGCCCTGTCCATCAGCCCGGAGCAGGGAAGGACGATCGAGGCGGGCGCGGAGCGGTTCGCCACGGCGCTGGGCAGCGACTTTCAGTACACGAAATACAGCGCAGACTGGCACGAGTACCTGAACTTCCCCTGGAAGCACCAGGTGCTGCTTGTGCGGGCCTTTGCCGGCACCTCGACGGGCCAGGCAGCGCCGCAGGGCGCCTATCAGCTCGGCGGGGACAACCCGGGCGACATCACGCTCACCCTCGACGACAGGGCAGTCACCCTGCGTGGTTACCCGACCAACGTGCTTCGCGGCCAGAAGGCGGCGCTCGGAAGCCTGGAGTACCGCTTCCCCATCTCGC
>JBAIYC010000495.1:0-9014 GCA_037916085.1 Nitrospirota bacterium
GGGGGTGATGAAGCATTCCTTCAGGGCGATATCTCAGTCGGCACGCTTATTCTGAGCGGGAAGGCGGTCGGCAATATCAACGGAAGCCAGAAGGTCCATCTCCTGGCGCCGGCAGTCATAGAAGGCAACATCCGCACACCCAAGCTGATCATCGAAGAGGGCGTGACCTTCGACGGGAAATGCGAGATGGCGAGCCAGAAGAAAACCTCTGATCAGAAGGTCGTGTCACTGACCGAGCGTCAGTAGACCAACGCAGAACATTGCCGCAGGCGCACTCGTGACGGGAGGCCCCCGGTCGATCATCCAGAACGATATTCGGATAAATATGCCCCTCTTTCATCTCTATCGCACTCCTGCGCTCTCGGCGTTCCAGACCGAAGGCCTCCTCGATACCGTACGGAAGGGAATTTCCCCGGACGTTGTCTCCCTCACGACGGAACTTTGCTTCAATATCGCTGCCGCTACGCAGCTCTCAGCGGACGAAATTCGCCTTCTGCGCTGGCTCCTTGCCGAGACCTTCGAACCTGACAAGTTCTCGGACGCGAGTTTCCTTGCCCCACTGAATGCTGGCTTGCCGCGGGAAGGCGGAGGAGCTGCAAGCACGCCTCACAAAATCCTTGAGGTCGGGCCGAGACTGAATTTCACCACCGCCTGGTCGGCGAACGCGGTGTCGGTCTGTCATGCCTGCGGTCTTGGGAAGATCGCGCGCATCGAACGCTCTCGAAGGTACCGGCTCGACCTTGTGCCGAATGCGGATTTCACGAAAGAACAGGAGCGGCTCTTTCTCGGCCTCGTCCACGATCGAATGACCGAGTGCCGTTACGAAGAGCCCCTGAGGACCTTCGGGACCGCCGTCACACCCGAGCCCGTCAGGACCGTGCCGCTTCTCAAGGAAGGAAGGAAGGCCCTGGAGCGCATAAATCGCGAGATGGGCCTCGGCATGGACGACTGGGATCTCGATTATTACACGAACCTCTTCGTGAAGGAAATCAAGCGGAACCCTACGAACGTCGAATGCTTTGATCTCTCCCAGTCGAACAGCGAGCACTCGCGCCACTGGTTCTTCCGGGGCAAGATCATCGTAGACGGCGAGGAAGTCCGCGATACGCTCATGAGGATCGTAAAAACCACCTGGGAGGCGAACAGGAACAACAGCGTCATTGCCTTCAGCGACAACTCGAGCGCAATCAAAGGCTATGACGTCCAGACAATCATTCCCACGGCGATCGGCAGCCCGTCGCCGTTCTCTGAAGAAACCCGCTCCTATCACATCATCTTCACTGCGGAAACGCACAATTTCCCCTCCGGCGTAGCGCCGTTCCCCGGCGCCGAAACCGGCACGGGCGGCAGGATCCGCGATGTGCAGGCGACCGGCACGGCAGGTCTCGTTGTCGCAGGCACGGCGGCCTACTGCGTCGGCAACCTGCGCATCCCCGGCTACGAGCTCCCCTGGGAGGATGGCTCCTTCCTCTATCCCGGCAATCTCGCGTCCCCTCTTGCGATCGAGATCGAAGCCAGCAACGGCGCGTCGGACTACGGCAACAAGTTCGGCGAGCCTCTTATCCAGGGATTCACCCGTTCTTTCGGGCTCCGGTTGCCTGACGGAGAGCGCCGGGAATGGATTAAGCCGATTATGTTCAGCGGCGGCATCGGCCAGATGGACTCCCGGCACACGAATAAATCGGAGCCACAGCCGGGAATGCTCCTGGTCAAGATCGGCGGTCCTGCGTACCGCATCGGCATGGGCGGAGGAGCAGCGTCATCGATGATCCAGGGCGAGAACATCGCCGAACTGGATTTCAATGCAGTACAGCGCGGCGACGCCGAGATGGAGCAGAAGCTGAACCGCGTCATACGCGCCTGTTCTGAACTGGGTGACCGAAACCCCATCGTCAGCATCCACGACCAAGGCGCTGGCGGCAACTGTAACGTGCTGAAGGAGATCGTCCACCCAGCGGGGGCGCGCATCGAGGTGCGAAAGATCCAGGTCGGAGATGCAACGCTCTCGGTGCTCGAGATCTGGGGCGCGGAATACCAGGAACAGGACGCGCTGCTGCTCCGCCCGGAGGACGCCCAGCTCTTCGAGGACCTCTGCACTCGGGAAAAAGTGCCGGTTGCCGTCGTGGGCCAGATCACGGGGGACGGATACGTGGTGCTCCATGATGAGAGCGACGGTTCAACACCGGTGAACCTCGAGCTCGCCAAGGTCCTGGGTGACATGCCGCAAAAGACCTTTCGCCTCGATCGGAAGAAAGATCGCCTTGAACCGCTGATTCTCCCGGAGGGAATCACGATACGGAACGCCCTCGACCGGGTGCTCCGGTTGCTTTCGGTAGGTTCCAAGCGGTTCCTGACGAACAAGGTCGACCGCTCGGTCACCGGCCTGATTGCCCGGCAGCAGTGCTGTGGCCCCCTCCAGCTAACTGTGTCCGACGTCGCCGTCATCGCGCAGTCCCACTTTGGCGTCACCGGAGCGGCGTGCTCCATCGGTGAACAACCGCTCAAGGAGCTCATTGATCCCGCCGCCATGGCAAGGATGAGCGTAGCTGAGGCGCTGACGAACATTGTCTGGGCAGAGGTGAGCGATCTCGGCGATATCCGCTGCTCCGGAAACTGGATGTGGGCGCCGAAACTGCCGGGCGAAGGCAGCCGGCTCTACGATGCGGCAGTGGCGATCCGGGACCTCATGATCGCACTCGGCATTGCCGTCGACGGCGGCAAGGACAGTCTTTCCATGGCGGCAAAGGTGAGTGCAGCCGGCGTGAACGAGACCGTCAAGTCGCCGGGCACACTTGTCATCTCTGCCTATGTCACCTGCCCGGACATCACCAAGACCGTGACGCCCGACCTCAAGATGCCGGGGTGGGGCAGGCTCTTGTTCATCGACCTTTCAGGAGGCAGGAACCGCACCGGAGGGTCAGCGCTCGCTCAGGTCTTCGGCCAGGTCGGAAACGAGTCACCGGACATCGAGGACGCCGATCTGCTGAAGCGCGGTTTTCACGCAGTCCAGGAGCTTGTGAAGCGGCGCCTCATCCTTTCCGGCCATGACCGCTCCGATGGTGGCCTCATCACGACACTACTCGAAATGGCCTTTGCGGGGAACTGCGGCATAGACGTGAACGTGCCGCTGCAAGACGCGGGGACAGCCGACCCCATCGCTGCCTTCTTCTCCGAAGAAGCGGGTCTCGTTATCGAATATCAGCCCGAGAACGAGGCAGCTGTCTTTGATGTGCTGGAGAAGGCGAGCGTCCCCTTTCTAGCTCTCGGCGCATCGACGCAGGAAAAGCGCATCAAAGTCGCCTTCGGCTGGAAGAGCGTCCTCGATGAGGACATGCTCGTACTTCGCGACATCTGGGAAGAGACGAGCCATCGTCTTGATCTCTTCCAGCGGAACCCCGACTGTATCCGCGAAGAACGGAAGGCCGTTTATGACCGACAAGGGCCTTCCTATCACGTTCCTTTTGCCGTGAAACCAACCGACCGTTCGGTCATGGAGAGGACCGACAAGCCGAAGGTTGCGATCATCCGTGAGGAGGGGAGCAACGGAGACAGGGAAATGGCTTCGGCATTCTACCTCGCGGGTTTCGAGCCCTGGGACGTGATGATGACCGATCTGCTTAGCGGGAGGGCGACGCTCGACCAGTTCCGCGGCGTTGTGTTCGTCGGCGGGTTCAGCTACGCCGATGTTCTCGATTCGGCGAAAGGCTGGGCTGCGAGCATACGCTTCAACAAGACCGTCTGGGAACAGTTCGAACGGTTCTATAACCGGCCCGATACCTTCAGCCTGGGCGTCTGCAACGGATGCCAGCTCATGGCGCTCCTCGGGTGGGTGCCTTGGCGGGGCATCGAAGACCGTTTTCAGCCGCGGTTCATCCACAATAGGTCGGGCCGGTTCGAATCGCGGTTCGCGACCGTGAAGATCCTGAAGAGCCCCGCGATCATGTTCCACGGCATGGAAAGTGCCCTGCTCGGCATCTGGGTGGCCCACGGCGAGGGGCTGGCGTATTTCCCGGACAAGGCAATGCTAGCGAAAGCCGAGGCCGAGCTCGCGCCGGTCCGGTATGTCGATGATGATGGCGATATCACCGAATCCTATCCCTTCAATCCAAACGGTTCTCCCGCAGGGATCGCCGGTCTCTGTTCTCCCGACGGCAGGCATCTCGCCATGATGCCCCATCCAGAGCGCGCGGTGCTTCCGTGGCAGTGGGGATGGATGCCCGAGCTGATGAAACGGACACTTGCGGCGTCACCCTGGCTCAAGATGTTCCAGAACGCCCGCGAGTGGTGCGAAAGATCCTCGTCCGACAAGCTCTAGCCATCCCCACTCGGGACGGTAGGACTTTCTCTGTGATGAGGCACGATCTTTTTCTTCAGCTGCTTCGGTGAAGGTTATACCATCCTGGCCAGTTTCTCGAAGGAGGAGCAATGTCGCAAGCAAAGTTGGGAGATATTGTCGCAGTGCACTATACGGGAAAACTCGCGGACGGGACAATCTTCGACACATCCTACAGCAGGGCGCCCCTCCAGCTCAAGATTGGCGACGGGAAGCTTATCGCGGGATTCGAGAAGGCCGTCATCGGCATGAACAAAGGAGAAAAGAAGACGGTCGTGATCCCGTCCGGCGAGGCCTATGGGGCGAAGCAGGACAAAGCGGTCGTGGAGATGGAGCGAAAGAACCTGCCGCTGAACTTCGAGCCCAAGGTTGGCCAGCGCCTGGAGCTCACGCAGGAGGACGACACAATCGTGCTTGTCACAGTCACGGCCGTGACGGAAAAGACGGTCACCATCGACGCTAACCATCCTCTCGCGGGAAAGGACCTGACCTTCGAGATTGAATTGGTATCGGTTGGTTCCTGATCCGGAAGGGTACCATCGCAAAGTTTCTCTTGTTCGGTATCTCTGTCGTTTTTTTGGCACACGCTGAGAGCCGTACTCACAAATCGTCCCACAGGTTGATCATTTCAATTGTTGCGTTCATCCCGTCTATTGCCAGCGAACAAGGAGCCTTCCCATGCTGAAGCACATCGTGCTGTTTAAGTTGAAGACATCTGCCGAAGGCACGTCAAAGGAAGAGAACGCGAAGAAGATCAAGCGCGACCTTGAGGCACTCAAAGGCAAGATCCCGCAGATACGCCACTTGGAGGTGGGGATCAACTCGATCATGTCTGAAGCGTCATACGACGTGGCTATCTATTCGGAGTTCGCGAACGAGGCGGACCTTACGACCTATGCCAGGCATCCCGAGCATCTGAAGGTAGCAGAGTTCGTGGGAAAGGTGCGGGAGAGCAGAGTAGTGGTGGATTACATCATCTGATTGCAGACGTGCGAGTGCGGCGTGGACAATGAACGACTTCGTTTCCCTTACAGTCTAGCGGAGCCCCCACCGGCGGGAGCCGGTGGCTCCTCTCAACAAAGCGACCTCCCGCGACTTTCCTGCATTCCTCCCCCGGCAGGAGCCGGGGGATCCCATGTCGCAGGGATTGAAGAACTGCCGGTTTGCTATTCCGAGGAGCGAAGCAAGCCTGCCCCCGCATGATTGAAGCGGGGGATGCAATTTCGTAGTTAAGGGGGAGATTGCCGCGCTCCTTCTGCCGCTCGCAAGTGGCAGCTGAGATGGAGTTCACGACCGGATCCTCGTCGGGGAAGGAAAAACGAAAGAGAGAGAATCAGTCGAGCGATACCGTGAAGCTGCCCGGATACCCATGCTCAACGAAGTTCTTTTCGGCCGCCTCAGCTTCGCGGAGCGAAGTGTATTTTCCCGCCTGCACCCGGTAGAACAGCTCGCCGTTCACAATCGCGCTCCGAACATCTGAGAAGCCGAAACGCCTCTTCATCTCTTCGGAGAGCCGCTTCGCGTTCTGGTAATCCTTGAAAGCGCCGACCTGGACCGAATAATTTCCGCTGTCGTAGTTCTCCAGCTCGCGATATTGCTCTTTCCCTGGAGCTCCTTCAGCGCGGTAGCCGAGAGCTTCAATGCGAACCGGCGCCGTCCCGACATTGTCATACCCCAGCTGCCTTGCCGCCGCATAGGAAAGATCGATGACACGGTTTTTCACGAAAGGCCCCCGGTCGTTCACCTTGACGACGGCCTCGCGGCCATTATCGCGATTCCGTACCTTTACATAGACGCCGAGCGGAAGGGTTTTGTGCGCCGCTGTCATGGCGTACATGTCGTAAATCTCGCCGTTGCTCGTCTTTTTTCCGTGAAAATCCCTCCCGTACCAGCTCGCGACCCCCTCCTGCGAAAAGCCCACATGGGACTGCAGCGGTTCATAGCGTTGTCCCATCACGGTATAGGGCCGCTGCGAAGGCTTCAGCTTCGTCTGGTCGGGAGATGGCGGATGTTTCCCGCCGCAGGCGGACAGGACCACCGAAACCAGAACAAGAAGGGGAACGAGGCGGCGCACGGCCCTATTCATAACCCATACGACTCAGTTTGTCCATATGAAAGTATCTGGCAGGGGGTATCCTTTTCTGGTACTATCAGAACACAGCGGCGCTGACTCGATCCGACCGCGGGAGGTACACCATGCAGGAAGTAGGAAAGCCTCAGTTCGATAACGAGTCCCTTCGCACCATAGCCTCTCGTCGTAGCGTGAGAACCTTCACCAGGGACGACGTCACCGCGGAGCAGGTAAAAATGCTCCTTCATGCCGCGAATCAGGCCCCATCGGCCCACAATCAGCAAGCATGGCGTTTCATTGTGCTTCGCGGCGAGAAGAAGCAGGAGCTGGCCCACCTGGTCACGGCGAAGGCCGCGTCGTTCCCCCGTCCGGCGGCGGCACTTCTCCGTATGGGCGCGAAGAGCATTCTTTCTGCTCCCGTGGTCATTGCTGTGGCTAACACGGGAGACCTCATCCGGCACGGGACCGATCTCTTCCAGGTCGAGAGGGAGATGGCCCACGACTTCTTCCGCACCATGGAGATCCAAAGCTCGGCAGCCGCCGTGCAGAACATCCTGCTTGCCGCGACTTCCCTCGGCCTCGGCACGGTCTGGCTCGGCATTCTTTACCTGCTCAAGGGCGATGTGCTTCAGTTCCTGGGCGAGCCTGAGGGCGAGTTCATGGCAGTGGTGCCGGTCGGTGTTCCCGTCAAGGTCGGCAGCGGTCCACAGAAGCACTCGATCGAGATGAAGGTGAAGATGCTGGGATAGAAGAACGGCCGAGTGGCAGGATGCCGAAACCGGAGGTGAGGCGAAGGCATGCCGACCGTTAAATCCGATAACGCTACATAATTGCGCAACTTTTTCGTGTCCCAGCCGAAGTGATATTTTTTTTCTCTAGCCCTTGCCATCCCGCCGTTCCTCTGCTACCTTTTTGAATATTGTCACAGCATCGGAGATGTGCTATCGGGGAGGAATCTTATATTTCTCGAGGAGGGTGTATGAAGAGGATCGTGGCTTTTGTTGTGCTGTTGCTGTTCATTGCTGCACCGGTCATCGCTCAGGATATGGTGACCGTCAAGTCCAAGATGGGCGACGTGACATTCAACCACAAGGTACACGGCGAAAAGGCCGGCTGCAAGGCCTGCCATCCCACGGAGCCGGCGGCCAAGTTCGCCCTCGGGGGCAAGGACCCGGCCCACAAGCTCTGCACAGGCTGCCACGCGGAGAAGAAGGCAGGGCCGCAGGCGAACAAGTGCATGGATTGCCATAAGAAGAAGTAGTGGTTCTTTTTCGCGGGGCCCCTTTCTGGGGCCCCGCTCGTTTCCCGCCCTCGATTCCACCCTTTCATTCTGTTTGCAAAAGGCCATTTTCCTGGTATATAATGCGCTACCTTTTGTAACCCCCCTCCTAGGAGCGGTCCATGCACTGGAATCCCGAAGAGTCCCTGACACGGCAGGAGATGACGAAGCTTCAGAGCGAGCGCCTGAAGAGGGTCTGCGAACGGGTCTACGACCGCGTTCCTTTTTACAAGAAGGCCTTCGATACGAAAGGCGTGAAGCCTGCCGACATCAAGGACATCCGTGACGTCGCCAAGCTTCCTTTCACCAGGAAATCCGACCTCCGGGACAACTATCCCTACGGGCTTTTCGCCGAACCGCTTGAGGAAATCGTGCGTATCCACGCATCGTCGGGCACGACAGGCAAGCCCACGGTAGTGGCCTACAACAGGAATGACATCAGTCTTTGGGCGAACGTCATGGCCCGCACGTTCACCTGCGCGGGTGCCACGAAAAAAGACATCGTCCAGAATGCCTATGGCTACGGGCTCTTCACCGGCGGGTTGGGCGCGCATTACGGGGCCGAGGCCATCGGCGCTTCGGTCATTCCCATGTCGGGCGGGAACACGCAGAAGCAGATCATGATCATGCAGGACTTTGGCAGTACCGTTCTCACCTGCACGCCGTCCTTCGCGCTCTATCTTTATGATGTCGCCGTGGACATGAAGATCAACTTCGACACGATCAAGCTGCGGGTCGGCCTCTTCGGCGCCGAGCCGTGGACCGAGGAGATGAGGCGCGAGGTGGAGGAACGGCTCCGCATCAAGGCCATCGACATCTACGGACTGTCGGAGATCATCGGTCCCGGTGTCTCGTCGGAGTGCATCGAGGCGCAGAATGGCCTGCACCTGAACGAGGACCACTTCTACCCCGAGATCATCGACCCGGCGACGGGCGAGCAGTTGCCGTACGGCAAAGAGGGCGAGCTCGTGATCACAAGCATATCCCGCGAGGCCATGCCGCTCATCCGCTACCGCACCGGCGATATCACGAGCCTCAACCCCGAGAGATGCGCCTGCGGGAGGACCACGGTCCGCATGCGCCGGGTGCGAGGACGCGCCGATGATATGCTAATTATCCGCGGCGTGAACGTGTTCCCTTCCCAGGTGGAGTCCGTGTTGCTGCGGTCCAAGGAAGTCGCTCCGCACTACGTCATCGAAGTGAACCGCAAGGGCAGGCTCGACGACATGAACGTGCGCGTTGAGGTCACCCAGGACGTCATGGACAAGATGGCCGCCAAGGTGCTCACCACGGACCTCAAGGCCTTCGCCCAGGAAGAGGAAGAGCTGCTC
>JBAIYC010000496.1:0-3961 GCA_037916085.1 Nitrospirota bacterium
CTCTCCACCTTGACCTTCAGCCACCGGTTGTAGGACATGAACTTGAACTCGTCCGTGTCCATGGTGACGGAATCGTCGCCCGGCTTTCGATCAGGCATGCCGCGGCGGGCGTACTCCTCGATGTCCGACTGGGAGAGGAAGGGCAAGGGGCCTTTGTGCTTGTCGCCGATGCCCTCGCCGGGTGCAGCGCCGCCTCCCTTGTTCACGTCCTTGGTCCCCTGTTTGCTGCCGTCCGGCTGGCCGAGACCCGGTGTTCGTTCTGTCTTGGGGACCGATACTTCCTCGGAGGTCCCGAACTTCTTCGGCGTCGGGACGCTTTCGGGAGGGAGAGCGCGCTCCGGCCTGGGCATGGCGGGCTGCGGCGGGGGGACAGGCTGCGCCGGCACCTGAGGAGCTGGCGCCTGTGGCGTAAGTGGTGGCAGCTGCCGGAGCATGTTCTGCGGAAGGTTCACCAGGCTCACCGGCATCAGCACCGTCTGGTCCTTGCTGGCGAAGCGGGCAGTCCAGATGATGGCGGTGAAGAAGAGGACATGCAGGGCGACCGATACGGTGACGAACCTGGTGAAGTGAATATGGCGGGGCATCATAGCTTGTGGTCAAGGGGAGGGAAAGAGGGCATCAACGATGTTCTTGAAATCCTGAATCCTGGATTCCCGCTTGTTCGGGAATGACGGCGGAGAGTCGCAAAGCCCGCTCCAGATTCATCGGTCTTCGCGTCCCCCCGTCGCCATATCTCCGTGTCTAGAGTCCTTTTTGCATTCTGTCCGATACTTCCCGGGTGAGCTTCAGGATCGCCTCTGCCTTTTCGGGGGTCAGGCTCCCCATGCCGCAGGAAGGCGTGATGAGGCATCTGCGGAGGAGCTTTCTTCTGTCCACGCCGGCGGCTTCTATCCGTTTCATCCCCGTTTCGAGCTTGGCGAGAAGCCCGTCGGCGGTCTCCTTCCCGGTGAAAGCGCCGGTGGGCACGATGCCCCAGGCGAGCGAGCCGCCCCGCTCGAAGAACCTTCCGATCTCTTCGGGATAGAGCAGGACCTTCTCCTGGTAGCCGAATGCGTCGAAGTTCACGATATCGACCTTGGTGTTGAATAGCAGCGGCCAGTCGGCATTGCCGCAGCAGTGGATGCCGGCGATGCCGCCAAGCTCGTGAATGGTCCCGATGATTTCGTTCAGCTTCTCCGCGACCATTTCCGGCGAGGCGGCAGAGAAGGCAGAGCCCAGCGACTCCATGGCCGGCTCATCGATGAAAATGATGACGGGAAGACCGAAGGCCTGGAGGGACAGGATCTGCCAGGCGGCCTTCATGGCCAGGCCTTTCACCACAGCGTCGAAGATCAAGTCGTTGTGGATGATGTCCTTGCCCGTCTCGTCCTTGAAGGAGATGCCCGCGGTGAGCGGCCCCGTAATGTGGCCTTTGAGGAAACGGGCACCCTTGGGCAATCCTTTCTTGAGCGCCCGCAGGAACGCGTAGTATCCGGCGGCGTAGTCCTCCGATATACCGAAGAACCCGTAGTCCTTCTCCAGATACCGTTCGAAGAACTTCTCGAGCGCTGGCGTCAGATCCTTGGACGTATCGAAGGAGAACCGCTGCTTCTTCTCATCGACCACGATGCCGGGCAGGGACTCGCTGTACTGGCCGTCCATGTGCTCGTGGAAGCTCTTCTTGGGGAGCTGGGGCCAGATGGGAGCCTCGGGAAGGTAGCGGAGTGAAAGGGCCGCTGCCTGGTCCGCGTCGGTAGCGGGGAGGCTGCCGATTCCGGTGGCTATGCAGTTGAAGTCGTGGGACATGGTCCGGTGCTCCATAGTTCATATGGTACCACGGCAAAGCACATTTTTTATTATATAATTGGGTAAGGGAAATTACAACGGAAAGATTGGCAGCCGCTGATGACATGCGGGGCCCGGACGTTAGATCCCGCGACGTGGATGACGGGCTTCTCCAGGAAGGATGCCACTATCATCTTTACAGTACCGGGAAAAACCGGTACTATGGCCTTCATGAAATACGGGACCAAGGCCGTCAAGCAGGCTGCGCTCGAGTTCTGGGACAATCCCAGCCCGGACCGCGATTACACTATCGAGATCTCCTATCCGGAGTTCACCTGTCTCTGCCCCCGCTCGGGCTATCCGGACTTCGCGACCATCAATATCTCCTACGTCCCGAACAGGAAGATCGTCGAGCTCAAGGCGCTGAAGCTGTTCCTGAACGGCTTCCGCGACCGGAACATCTCACACGAGGCCGCAACGAACCTGATCTTCGACGAACTGAAGAAGGGGCTCAAACCCCGGAGTCTCGAGGTCGTGGGCGATTTCAACGTCCGCGGCAACGTCAAGACCGTCATCCGCGTCTCGCTGTGACCGCATCCGCCTTCATCGTATCCCGTCTGTGGTGGGCCCCCACGGAGGTTGGCGTGGGGAAAACCCTTGACTATTCGCGGCACCCATGCTATCAATTTGCTGGCCTTCCCGGAACGCTCGCATGACCATCAAGAACATTCTCATCATCCTTTCCCTTGTTCTTTTCTTCCCTCTCGCCGCCATTTCGCAACAGGCGCCGGAGTCTTGCGCCTCTCGTGAACGCGGAGAGGGCGACCGTCGTGAACATCTCGACGCGCCAGGTCGTGAAGGTCCGCCCCGCATCTCCCTTCGGCGACCCGCAGATGGACGAGGTCTTCTACCGGTTCTTCGGCGGCCAGATGCCGCAGCGCGAGCAGGTGCGTCAGAGCCTGGGTTCGGGATTCGTCATCAGCAGCGACGGCTATATCCCGACGAACAACCACGTCGTGGGCAAGGCGAAGGACATCAAGGTCGCCTTTGCGGACGGCAGGGTCCTCGAAGCGAGCTCGTCGGAAAGTCGCCGGAGATCGATGTTGCGCTGATCAAGGCCGAGGCACCGGGTCTCCCCGCGGTCCGTCTGGGCGATTCCGATGCTCTTGAGGTTGGTGACTGGGTCATGGCAATCGGGAACCTCTTTGCCTGTCGCATACGGTGACGAAGTGTATCGTTTCGGCAAAGGGGAGGGTGATCGCCTACGACGAACTCATCCAGACCGATGCGGCGATCAACCCGGGCAACAGCGGCGGGCCGCTCTTCAACATGAAGGGCGAGGTTGTCGGCATCAACACCATGATCCTGGCCCGGGGACAAACCTTGGGTTCGCCGTGCCCCCGTCAACATGGTGAAGGATATCCTGCCCTCCCTCAAGACGAAGGGCAGGCCGGACCTCGGGCTGGCTCGGCGTGGACGCGCAGGCGGTGACCCGGGAGATCGCCGAGGCGCTCGGCATGACGGAGCCGATTGGCGCTGTGCGGGGCGTGGCGAAGGGAGACCGGCAAACAATGCGGGACTTCAGCGCGGCGACGCGATCACCGAGCTGGACGGCAAGAAGGTCCTCGTCGCGGCGGAGATTCCCGAAATGATCGCTTTTGGACATATTGGCAAGACCGTGACGTCCACGGTTCTTCGGCAGGGGAAGACGATGGCGGTCAAGGCCGTTGTGGCTGCAATGCCGGAAAAGTGATTGATGACGATGGAAAGACGTGAGAAAAGAAGAGGAAAGAAGTAAGATAAGAGTACGAGGAAGTAAACGCTAGGCCTCGAAAACAAGGAGACAAGCCATGTTCGGACTCGGATTGCCTGAGCTCATTGTGATTTTCGTCATTGCCCTGATCGTGTTCGGTCCCAAGAAATTGCCTGAACTGGGGAAGGCCCTGGGGAAGGGGATCGCCGAGTTCAAGCGCGCCACCGAGGAGGTGAAGGAAACGATCCAGTCCGAAGTGCGCGCCGCGGAACATTCGATCGAGCTGTCGAAGATCAAGGAGGATATCGAGGGCAAGGAGCAGGAGGCCAGGAAGAACGCGACACCCTCCACCGGTGCCCCCGCGGGGACGGCAGCGGATGAGACCGCGAAGGACGAAACGGTAAAGGAGAAGGCGCCGGATGCCTACGGAAAGTCCTGAAGAAG
>JBAIYC010000497.1:0-4885 GCA_037916085.1 Nitrospirota bacterium
TGTCTGCGGTAAAGCGCATATTCCAGCGAAATGCCGACCTGCTGAGCAAGGATCTCGAGGATATCGAGCTGCACCGGAGCTACCTCGTTCTTTCCGAAGTCCCCGTAGACGACCGCGACGACCTTGCGGTCGCTGATCAGGGGGACCAGGACAACGGACGGGCTCAGGGGTGCGCCTATTTGCTGAAAAAGCACCTTGACCGTCTCGTCTCTGCTTTCCCCGTAATATACCTTCTCCTTTTCAATCACCTCCTGGAAGATCGAAGGTGCTCCGAGCGGTATCTTCAGCCTCATCGCCTGGGTCGGCCCCATGCTCTTTTCGGTGGTCACGCCGATGGAGCGTTCACCGACCAATTCCGGAGGACGGACCATGAACGTGATCGCGCGTTCGAACATGTCCGCAACACCTATGAGCAGTACCAGCGCCGCATCGGAAGGGGTGACGATCTCGCGAAGGGCCTTGACGTCCTTTTTCAGCTCCTTCACGAACCGGTCAGTCGTTTCGGGCTGTGATTGAAGACTCTTGATATAGGACGTGAAGGCGACCAGGAACTGTATGGTCTCCTGAACGTACGTTTCCCTTCGGACCTCTTTCAGCGGCCTTGGGAGAACGGCCCTGACGCCGTCGTTGTATGACTGCAGGATGAAGTTGCTGTCCAGGGGGGAGGCGAGCTGCAGGAGAGGTACTGCAGAGTACTTCTCCCTCACCCGCCCCCGCAGGGCAACGATCTGGTCCTCGGGAAGCCCGTCCTCGGACGCCGCTGGACCGTCAAGAACGACTGCGGGCATCCTCATGGCAGAAAGACACTGCGCGAGGATCTGCTCGAGCTCCTTTTCGCCGTCCGTTGCAAATACGGGAACCCCTTGCTCGTTGCATACGGTCATGACCGCATGCTTGAGCAGCCTGTCGCCGCTATAGAAGACGACCGCTTTGCCCGCCTGCTTCGCCAGATCTTCGGGGGCGGGCTTGCGACCGACAGACTTCTTCAGAAAAGCGACAAACGCCTCCTGCTCTTCGGAGGAAAACCCCGCGAGCAGCTCCTTGATCTTCTGACGATGGATCTCGACGGGATCGAAGGTCTCCATCTCAGAGACCGGCCGGGGGACCTTCTTCTCCAGGCGCTCGATATCGGCGAGCCCGAGGACATCGGCAGTGATCGCGGAGCCAGCTGCAGGCGTTTCGACGAGGCGCTCCTCCGGCAGGACCTCGGGATAGAGCTCCTCGAAGGACGGCACTTCTTTCCCGCTCGCGCGGTCCCGTTCGCGCTCGTCAAAGATACGGAGCGCATCCATCAGGACCATTTGGGCATCGAGCACCACGTCCTGCTCCAGGCCGTCGGATGATCCCCCTCCCTCGGCAGAGAAGATGGCGGCCTCAGTGTCGAACGTGAAGGTGCCCTTGGTCCAGCTCATCAGCTCGACGATGGTGATCTCGACCAGCTTCCTGAGCCCCTTCTGCGCGTCCTCCTGCTGCAGCATGCCCTTCTGCACCAGCGTGGACAGGAGCGGCCGCCGGTCCTGCGGAGCGGCATCCCGCATGACGGCGAAGGCCTGCCTGAGCTCGTCGGTCGTGATGGCGCCGGACCGTACCAGCACGGTCCCGATGCGGATGCTGTCATTGACATGATTGGCGCCGACAATGTAGCCGTTGCTGAAGACGATGTTGCTTTCTTTCTGTCCAGCCTTGACGGAAAAGATGCCCGACTTCCGCGTTGTGTGGATCAGCTGGATGATGTCCACGAAAGGAAGATTTTCCAGATCACCGGTGAATGCCATGGCGGTACGTATCCCTCAGGGGTGCTGAAGTCTCACTGAATGAGAAGGCACTACCTCGCACAGGCCCGGATGCCTGTGCCCGTTGGACCGTCTCGTTTTGGGCGGTCACTAGCGTGTCCAAATGATGCTTCGGGGAACTATTATAGTATGGAAGGAGATGAGAAGCAAGTGCGCTTCTCGAAACGTCGAGCCCGTGAACGGGACGGTAGATCGGCACGCATCGAGAGGTTGCGAGCTCCGTGCATTCTCGGTCTTAACCGAGAGTATTCCCATCCCCGATTCCCGTAGCTATCGACGGTTGAAAAGTGCGATAATCGTGCATGACAGTACAGCTTGACCCTGCCGCGTCCCGTTCCCGCCGGCTCCCGCGGACGTTCCTGGTACTGGCGCTGTTCACCGTGACGGCGGCCTCTGTCGCAGCCGAAAGGGGGGAACAAGTGATGCTGGCCAACACCGTTTCTTCCCGGGCCCGCGCTCCGAAACCGCTGATCGACACTGTCGTGCCAACGCAGATTGCCACAGCCACGTTCGCCATGGGATGATTCTGGGGCCCTGACTCCCGGTTCGGGAGCCTGCCCGGCGTCGTCAGGACGCGCGTGGGATACGCTGGCGGAAGCAAGCAGCACCCGACGTATCGTTCGATCGGCGACCATTCCGAGACCATCCAGATCGACTACGATCCCACGAAGATATCCTACGAGGAGCTTCTGCGTGTCTTCTGGACCGGTCATGACCCCACCTACGGAAGCTGGTCGCGCCAGTACGTCTCCATCATCTTCGCGCATAGCGAGGAGCAGCGGCGATTGGCCGAGGCATCAAAATCACGGACCGAGCGGGAGCGGGGGAGGAAGGTGCAGACGGAGGTCGTTAGCTATGCCGGCTTCACGCAGGCTGAGGACTATCATCAGAAGCACGGCCTTCGTCAGTATCACGCCTTCGAAGAAGAGTTCGAGCGGATCTATCCCGTCTTTTCCGATTTCGTTGCATCGACCGCCGTGGCGCGGGTGAACGGCTATCTGGGCGGCGAGGGCTCCTGCGAAATGCTCCAGAAAGAGGTAGCCGGCCTCGGATTGTCCCGGGAGCGGAAAGAAGAACTCCTGCGGATCATTCAGCGACACAGGGGCAAGGCATCCTGTCCGCTGCCCTGAGCCCTGCATCTGGATTCCCTTACCTGCTGAGCGCCTTCTCCAGTTCCTTCCTGAGCAGCCGTTGCGCCCCCGCGCTGGCCGCCTCCCTCGCGGCCTCGTTCGCGATCGCGGTTACTACCTCTTTTGCCGCCTGCTCCGGCGTTGCGCCGCCCGTGCCCCCTATGTCCGTAAGCTCCACCTTCTCGAGTGCTAGCGTGCGGGGTCTTTCTCCGAGCTGCGCAGCGCGGACCTCCACGCTGCTGTCCTCGATCACCAGCTTCCTGATGCGGACCCGAGGCTCCTTCTTCTTCCTGACGGCGGTCTCTTTTTTCTGACCGCCTTCCGACGTTCCGAGGTTCTTTTTGAGCGCATCAACGTTGGAATGCCCGGAGCGGTCCATCTCGTAGACCACGTGCGTACCGGAAATGCGGATGTGATCGACAATGATCACGTCCCTCGTGACTGAACCGGGTTCGATTTTCATGCTGATGAGCCCGAGCGCAAAGACGGGATCTGAGGAGAAACCTTTCGGGTTCGCCACGGTGATCCCCTTGACGGCGCCTTCGCCCTCGGTGAGCCTGATGGAAACCGAACCTACATGGACCGCCGTCTTCGTCGCTTCGGAGCCGTATTTCTCGATGGCCCGCTTCACGATCATGTCGAGGTTCGACAAGACGAAGACGACGGCTCCCGCAAGGATGAGGACTACTGCGGCTGCTGCGATCAGGATCTTCCGGCCTCGTGTCATGCTCCCTCCCATTGCTCGCAATGAATACAGCAAAAAAGGCGAGGGGTCAGGCTACGATCCTAACCCCTCCTCTGAGCGGCTGCTCACCACCGACTACATCTTCTCGAAAAGCGCCAGGTATTTCCCGTAGCCGTCCTTCATCAGGTCCTCCTTGGGGATGAACCGAAGGGACGCGGAATTCATGCAGTACCTGAGTCCCGTGGGCGGCGGACCGTCCTTGAACACATGGCCGAGATGCGAATCGGCGTACCTGCTCCGGACCTCGGTCCGGACCGCGAGGTACCAGGTCCGGTCCTCTCGAGTGACTATGTTTTCCGGCACCAGGGGCCTGGTGAAGCTCGGCCAGCCCGTGCCCGATTCGTACTTGTCCTTCGAGCTGAACAGCGGCTCGCCAGAGACGATGTCCACATAAATGCCGTCCCGATGGTTGTTCCAGTACGCGTTGTCGAAAGCGCGCTCCGTTCCGTTCTCCTGGGTGACCTTGAACTGCAGCGGCGTCAGCCGTTTCATCAGTTCTTCCCTCGACGGCTTAACGAAGGTCTGCGGCGAGAAGGCCGTCCGTTCGGCGGGAATGGTCGTGCCGGCCGAGACCGCGTGCGCGGCAAGGAGGGGCAGGAACAGCATCGAGCTGAGTAACATGCTCCTTATCATGGTAATTTCCTCTCTTTCTACTGAATATTATACACCTGTCGGCAGGGGCCGGCATTGACGGGCGACTTGACATACGTCAAGGACTTCTATATAAGAGCGGGAGAGAGGTCGCTTATGAAGAACCTGCGATGGTCTTTGACGCTCCTCGTTTTGTGGCATTTCCTTCCGCAACAGCCTTCCGCGCAGTTCTACCAGTACACCGACGATAAGGGGAACGTGGTCATATCGGACCGTCTTCCGCAAGGAAAGAATGCGAAGGAAAAGCGCCTTCGGGAAGACGGGATCTCATGGTCATCGCGGGGCGGGTCCGACATTCCGGCGTACGGGGACGGACAGAAGGGGAACGCTGCCCCGGCCGAGGAGATGAAGCGGAGGTCGGACCTGAGCGGCGTGACGGTGGTGATGTACCGGACCGCCTGGTGCGGTTACTGCAGGCAGGCGGCGACCTATGTTCGCTCTCTAGGCGCCCAGCTCGTGGAGTACGACATCGACAAGGACCCGGAAAAGAGATCCGAGATGAAGAAGAAAAGCGGCGGTTCCACCGGCGTGCCGCTCCTGGACATCGACGGCACCATCATCCGGGG
>JBAIYC010000498.1:0-4816 GCA_037916085.1 Nitrospirota bacterium
GCTTGCCCTTCTCCAGTCGGCCCACGGTGTCCAGGTTGATCATGCCCACGCATTTCGAGACCGGGAACTGCTGCGCATGCCGGACATAGTACTGCGAGCCCTTCCTGCCCTCTTCCTCGCCGGTGAAAGCAACAAACACCACGGTCCGCTCCACGTTCTCGGCAAGGGGAAGCCTGTTCGCCAGTTCGAGCAGCACGGCAATGCCGCTGGCGTTGTCGTCGGCGCCGGGATGGACGATCGGTTGCCCCCCGGGGCGGGACGGACGCATGCCCAGATGGTCGTAGTGAGCGCCGATGACCACGCTCTCCCGGGCGAGCAACGGATCCCGTCCCGGCAGGAACCCTACGACGTTCCGCATCTTGACCCTGAGGTCCGGGTCCGTCCATTCCTGGAACCACCCTCCGCCGTCGCCGCCCGGCATGAGTCCGAAGGATTCGAACTTCTTGACGATGAACGCCGCCGCCTTGTCCAGTTCGGGCGTTCCGATGCCCCGGCCTTTGAACTCCGGGCCTGAGAGGTATTTCACCGTCTCAAGCATCCTGTCGGATGCTTCCAGGGGAGCAGAAGCTCCGGACGATGCGGTAAGCACAGTTACTATGACGGCAAGCAGCACGACAAGCTTCAGAGAGCGGGCCATAGCACTGCGCTTCCGTGGAGGTTCTTCACGACAGGTTCGCATCCAGCATCTCCCGTAGCGCAAAAAGGTCATAGGGTTTCTTGAGGAAAGCGGTGAAGCCGTGCTTCCGGTAGTCCGAAACGACCTCATCGTCCGAATAGCCGCTCGACACCACGGCCTTCACGTTCGGGTCGATCTTCCGCAGTCTCCCGAGCGTCTCCAGCCCGCCCATGCCGCCGCGGATGGTCAGGTCCAGGATGACGAGATCATAGGGCCGTCCCCCATTCTTCGCCTCCTGGTACCGTTCGATCGCCGCTTCACCGTGCGCAGCGAACTCGGCGTCGTGGCCCAGTTCGCGCAGCAGTTCCCCTGCCACGGTCCGGACGATGTCCTCATCGTCCATGACCAGCACCCGTCCCCGGCGCGATCCGTTCGGGGCATCCCGGCCGGCCTGGTCCTCCGGTTCGAGCGCCGATGCGGGAAGCAGGATGGTGAACACCGATCCCTTGCCCGGTTCCGAGCGGACGGTGATCTCTCCGCCGTGGTTCCTGATGATGGAATAGGACGTGGCAAGACCCAGCCCGCTCCCGCCTTCCTTGGTGGTGAAATAGGGGTCGAAGATCCTGTCAAGGTCCTGCGTCGGTATTCCGACCCCCGTGTCCCGCACTTCGATCGCCACGCAGTCGCGCGCCAGGCCGTGCGGCAGATCGCCGCCGGCCGCCAGGTTCCGTGCCGTGATCGTCACGATGCCGCCCCGCGGCATCGCCTGGTCCGCGTTCAGGACGATGTTCTGGATCACCTGGCCGAGCTGACCCTCATCGGCTTCGACAGGACGCAGGCCGTTGTCGATGATCAGTTTGTGATCGACCCGCGAGCCGCTGAGGGCGAACTTCACCGCATTCTCGATGACCGGACCAAGCGACAGCACTTTCGTCACCGGCTTGCCGCCCTTCGAGAAGGTCAGGAGCTGCGTCGTCAGGTTCACCGACTGGTGGAGCGCCTTTTCTGCCTGCTCCAGCATGGCGGCCGCCCGCTCCTTCCGGTCCAGCGACAGCTTCGCCAGAGAGATGAACCCGAAGACCCCCTGCAGGAGGTTGTTGAAGTCGTGGGCAATGCCGCCGGCCAGCGTGCCGATGGATTCGAGCTTCTGGGTCTTGAGCCGCTCCTCCGCGAGCAGGTGCTTCTCCGTTATATTGCTGACCGTCTCGATCGCCGAAATGATGCGGCCGGTCTTGTCCCTGATGGGAAAGGCCTTCGTCTCGACGTGCAGGACCTGGCCGTCCGGACCCTGATGCACATGCGTCGCGGTCTGCGGCTCCCCGCTCTCAAAGACCCGGCAGACGGCGCAGTCCTCGCCCTGTTCGTAGCAGGGCTGGCTTGCCCGATGCGATATCTCGAAGCAGTGCCTGCCGATCACTTCGTCGCAGGTCATGCCGGACTGGCCGCAGTAGGCCTTGTTGGCCGTCACGATGCGGTAGTCGCGGTCTACAACGATGAATCCCTCGTCCACCGTGTCGAGGATGGTCCGGACGAACTGCTCGCTCTGGCGGAGCTTCTCCTCGGCCTGCTTGCGCTCGGTGATGTCGCGCACCACGCAGATATGCCCAAGATAGCCCCCCTGGCTGTTCCATCGGGCGTTGGCCGAGACCTCGGTGAACACGCTGGTCCCGTCTTTGCGTACGGCAACAAACCCGCCGCTCCAGATGCCGATCTCCCTGCGGTGCAGCGTTTGCGCGAGCTCCTGTTCGACGAGGGGCACGAGATAACTAGCCGTGATATTGCGCCAGGACTGCCCGATAAGTTCCTCCGGCGCATATCCGTAGATCCTCGCATGGGCGTCATTGACATAGACGAAGCGGTCCTGGTCATCGGTGACGGCGATGCCTTCCGAGGCGATCGACACCGCCTTGGCAAGGCGTTCCCGTTCCTCCTCCGAGCGCTTGCGCTCGGTGATGTCGCGAAAGATCCCGACGAGGCAGTGTTTCCCGTCGATGGTGATCGGAGTGGCGTTTACATCCGCGTAGAAGACCGAACCGTCCTTCCTGAGCAGGGGGATTTCCCGGGCGAGAGATCGTTCCCCGCGCACCTGCTTCTCGAACGCCTCCACGACTGCGGGAAACTGCTCCTTCGGATGGATATCGGCGGCGCCGAGCCGCATAAGCTCATCATGCGCGTATCCCAGCATGGCACAGATGGCAGTGTTCGCTTCGATAAGTCGTTTGCTCTCCACCTCGGCGATCATGATCCCGTCGATCGCCTGGTCGAATACGGACCTGAACTTCGCCTCCGATTGCCGCACCGCATCCTCGGCCTGTTTCCGCCGGGTGATGTCGGTGATCAAGCCCACCATGCCGACTTCCTGGCCCTGCGGATCGAAGAAACGCTTCGCGGTGAGGTGGCCGTAGAACGAGGAGCCGTCCTTCCGCATATACAGGCGCTCGACCTCCGCCGCCGGCATCTGGCCGCCCACGAGCGCCGCCAGGTTGAGCCGGGCCTTCTCCCGGTCAACAGGATGGACGTGATCGATATAGTCGCTTCCGATGAACTCCTCCATCGAGCAGCCGAACATCTCCGCCATGCGCCGGTTGGCGAGCGTGAAGCAGCCCTGCCGGTCGACGAGGCCGATGCCGACGTTCGAGGAATCGAAGATCTGCTGGAGCATCGTCTTCTGGCCGGCCAGCTCGGCCTCGGCCTGCTTGCGCTCGGTGATGTCCGTCGTGATGGCGAGGACCGAGACGATCGCTCCGTGTTCGTCCCGCATCGGGACCGCATGGGTATACAGCCAGAGGGGACGGCCTTTCAGGCCGATCATCCTGAATTCCAAGGTGCGGGGCTCTCCCGCGAACACTTCCTGCGTCATGGCCTCGAAAGCGCTCCGATACTCGCCGGATATCATCGGATAGACGCAGAGTCCCTTGACCTCATCGAGCGATTCGGCTTCGATCATCGCCAGCCCCGCCCTGTTCATCCTCTGCAGAGACCCGTCCGCAGTGATGATCTTTATTCAGGTGGGCGCCGTCTCAATGACCGTCTCCAGGAACCGTTGGCTCTCCTTCAGCGCTTCCTCCGTGCGCTTTCGCTCGGTGATGTCCTGGGCGATCGAAAGCAGACGCTGCCGCCCGCCCACGGAGATCACCTCGCCGCTGAACAGGCAGGTCACTTCCCTGCCGTCCTTGTGCCGCACAAAATGCTCCCTGCCGACGATGCGCCCTCCCTCTCGCATGGTCTGAAGGATGCGGGTCTGCTCTTCCTCCGATGTCCACCCGATCTCGGAGGCGGTCCTGCCAATCAGTTCGTCCCGTTCGAATCCCGATGTTTCAAGGAACTTGTCATTCACGTCGAGGATCCGGCCCGTCTCCAGATCCCGCAGCGTGATTAGAAGCGGGGCCCGCCTGAAGATCGTCGAGAACTTCTCCTCGCTCTCCCGCAGCTGTTCCTCAGCCTGCTTTCGCTCGGTGATGTCCGTCAGCGTCCCGATGAGACCAAGGTCATTTCCCTTCGCATCGTAGAAACGTTTACAGGTCAAGCGGCCCCAGAACGCGGTACCGTCCTTTCGGACATACTGCCGGTCCAGGTCGACCGATGACAGCTCGTGTGCAAGGAGTGCCTGCAAGTTCCTGCTGCTCACCTCGCGCTCCGAGGGGTGGACATGGTCCGCATACGCACTGCCGATGAGATCTTCCATCGTACGGCCAAACAGCGCTGCCATGCGCTTGTTGGCCCGGGTGAACCGGCCGGAGCCGTCCAGGAGGGCGATGCCGACGTTCGCCGTGTCCATGAGCTGCTGCACCATGGCCCCCCGCTCGGCGGTCTCCTCCTCGGCCCGTTTCCGCGCGGTCATGTCGCGTATCACGCCGTCGATATGGACCGGCGCGCCGGCGTCGTTTGAGGCCACCGAGCCTCGTTCCAGAAGCGTCAGGACCGTGCCGTTCTTGTGCCAGAAGCGGTACTCCACCTCGAAGGGCGACCTGTTGCTGATGGCCCGCTTCACCGTGTCGATCACGCGCTGCCTGTCCTCGTCGACGATGCGCGATTCCATGGAGCAGACTGAGCCTTTCTTGAGTTCGTCCTTCCTGAAACCGGTGATGTCCGTGATCCGGTCGTTGAAGAACTGCATCCGTCCTTCGTTGAGATGCACGCGGTACACGATGTCCGGCACGTTCTCCGCGAGCGTGCGGTAGGCAGCTTCGCTCTCCCGCA
>JBAIYC010000499.1:0-6866 GCA_037916085.1 Nitrospirota bacterium
GGTCGAGGAAGAGAACAAGGATTTTGCCACCCGCTATGTCGAGGTCGAGGCCGAGAACAACAACCTGGCGAACCTCTACGTGGCCAGCTATCAGCTCCATTCCACGCTGGATTTCAACGAGTCGCTCAAGATCATCCTCGAGATCGTGATGAACCTCATCGGGGCCGAGGAGTTTTCGATCATGATGCTCGACGAGAAGACCAACGAGCTCTCTATCGTCGCGCAGGAAGGAATGGGCCCCGAAACGCACGATCCCATCAAGATCGGCGAATGGATCATCGGCGGCGTGGTGAAGAACGGCGAGGCCTATTACCGTGAGGGCGATCCGACGGACCTCACGGGGCTCGACTTCCTCCACCCGCTCGTCGTCATCCCGCTCAAGATCAAGGAGCACGTTATCGGAGCGATCGTCATCTACAAGCTCCTTATTCAGAAGACGCAGTTCTCGAACGTCGACTTCGAGCTGTTCTCGATGCTTGCGGGCCACGCAGCCACGGCCCTCTTCTCCTCGAAGCTCTATTCCCAGTCCGAACGCAAGCTCTCGACGATCCAGAGCTTCCTGGACCTTCTCAAAGAGAAACAGTAGCGGAGGCTATTCGATGCAGGAATACAATTTCCTGGTGGTTGAGGACTCCCCAACGATGCGGCAGCTGATCACGTTCGCGCTGAAGCGCATCCCGGGCAGCAAGATCGTCGAGGCCAATGATGGTATCGATGCCCTAAAAAAGCTTTCCACCCAGAAGTTCGACATCATCCTGACGGACATCAACATGCCCATCATGGACGGCCTGAAGCTTGTATCCATGGTCCGGAACGATGCCGTGCATAAGACAATCCCCATCATCATCATCACCACCGAAGGGGCTGAGGAGGACCGCAAGCGCGGCTTGGCTCTCGGAGCGAACGCATACATCGCCAAGCCCATCCAGACCGCGGACCTGCTGAACGTGGTGAACCAGATCCTATCCGGCAAGGGCTGACGGTCCATCTCGGGCAACGCACAGGAAAGGACGGAAGACACCGGTCTTCCGTCCTTTGTCGTTTCAGCAGGGACCGGACGGCCGGGCGTCGCCGGAGGCTCCGCCGAAGTGCTCCCGCAACTGGCCGCAGGCCGCGGATATGTCCCTCCCCCGGGACTCCCGGACCGGTGCGGTGTACTGCCGGTCAAGCAGGACCCGCTGGAAGCGCCGAACGGTCGCGTCGTCGGGGCGCCGGAAGGGGCTTCCGGCAAAGGGATTGAACGGGATCAAGTTGATCTTGCACCGGATCCCGCGCAGCAGGCGCGCCACCCGCTCTGCGTCCTCCGTTGAGTCATTTACCCCTCCGAGCAGGACATATTCGAAGGTGATGCGGCGGCGGTTGTCGAGAGGGAACCTCCGGCAGGCGGCCAGAAGCGCGCTCAGCGGATAGCGGCGGTTTACCGGCATGATGCGGTCCCTCACCTCATCGGTCGAGGCATTGAGCGAGACCGCGAGATTCACCTTGAGGCCGGACGCGCCGAGCCGGTCGATCCCGGGCACGATGCCGTCGGTGGAAAGCGTGATACGGCGGGGGGAGATGCCGAGACCGGCATCCGCGGTCATGATGCGAAGCGCCCCGTCGACCGCATCGAAGTTCGCCAGCGGCTCACCCATCCCCATGAGCACGATGTTCGTGATCGCTCTCCCGCCCTCGGCCCGCATGATCTCCCCGGCTTCCAGGACCTGGTCCGCGATCTCCCATGCCCGAAGGTCTCGTACGAATCCACCTTGGCCGGTGAGACAGAAACGGCAGGCCTGCTGGCACCCCACCTGAGACGAGATGCAGAGGGTGAGGCGGTCCTCGTCGGGGATAAGCACGCTCTCAACGGTGTGGCCGTCCTCGAGGCGGAAGAGAAACTTTCGGGTGCCGTCGGACGATTGCTCGCTCCGCACAAGGTGCAGCGCGGGAATGGTAAAGATTCCGGCAAGACGTTCCCGCTCCGCTTTCGCGATGTTCGACATCTCGTCGAACGACCGGGCGTGGTGCCGGTATATCCACTGCCGGATCTGGCCTGCCCGATAGGCCCTGAGACCGAGACTGGCCAGCCGCTCCTTCAGGGCATCCATGCCGAAAACCTTGATGTTCTCCATGCTGCGCCTTCTCCCGCGGGGAACAGTAGCACCTTTATCATCGAAAAGCAAGGTTGCGCAGAGGCCCGCAACGAGCCGACGTCCTGAAAAAGATGCTGTGCATACGCCGCCTTTTTGGTATAATGGACCTCGTTGGATCGCCGCCCTTCTGGCCCGGAAGGGCCGTGGGGAGGCGTGGCATCGATGGCATGTTCCGTACGCATCCTGATCGTAGATGACGAGCCGACCATCCTCCTCACGCTTTCCTATGCGCTGCGAAGCAATGCCGTTGAGGTGGTCACGGCCGGCCGGCTGGAACAGGCGGAAGCGGCCCTGCAGAAAGCCGCATTCGACCTGGTGATCGCCGACGTCCGCATGTCGGGCATGCTGGGTGTCGAGGGCCTCGAGCTTCTGACCTATATCAAGCGCTACTGGCCCCGTACCAAGGTGATCGTGATGACCGCTCATGGGTCAGACGAAGTCCAGCAGGATGCAGCGGCACGCGGCGCGGACCGCTACTTCACCAAGCCTGTCGACATCAAGGAACTCGTGCGGACGATTGCAGAGATGGGGTTTCCCGTCACGGGATGACCGTTCCCGGGCGAAGGGGAAAGGATTTCGGGAGGAGGGGACATGCTGAAGAAAGTGCTGGTCGTCGATGATTCCGCGCTGATCCATCAGATGTACAAGATGGTTCTGATGCGGTATCGGTGCCAGATCATCAATGCGCTGAACGGTCAGGAAGGTCTGAACAAGCTCGAACAGAACCCTGATGTGGGCATGATGCTTGTGGACATCAACATGCCCCTCATGAACGGTCTGGAGTTCATTCAGAAGGTCAAGGCGCTCGGCAAATACGACAACGTTCCCATCGTCATCGTCAGCACGGAGGGCAAGGAGGAAGACACCCAGCGAGGCCTTGCCCTCGGCGCCACTGGATATATCAAGAAACCGTTCCAGCCCAGCGATCTGCACAATCTGATCGCGAAGATCTTCGGCCCCGCAGCGGGATAGCGTCTGGTGACGGAATCCCCGGCGCGATGGCCTTCTGCCGGAGGCCAGGCCGGGTTCCCTTCGCGAGAGGACGCGATGTTCTCTTCTGCGGCGTCCCGCCATGAGAGCGACGAGGGTTTCGAACATCCTCAACGAGTGACGCTCGAGGCGGAGACAGAAAAACCTTGACACTTCCGCTCAGCCGATGCTATGTTGAAGTGCGGCTGTTTTCGGAGATTTCCCCTTGAAAATCGCTATTACCGGCAAGGGCGGCGTGGGTAAGACCACGCTGGCCGGCCTGTTGTCCCGGCTCTATGCGGCGGAAGGCCGGACTGTCCTCGCAGTCGATGCGGACCCGGACGCGAACCTTGCTTCGGCGCTCGGCATAGCGCCGGACGTTGCCGCAAAGGCGTTGCCGCTCGCAGAACAGGACGACCTGATCGAGGAGCGGACCGGCTCTCGCCCGGGTTCCCCCGGCGGTATGTTCCGTCTTAACCCCAAGGTTGACGACATTCCCGACGCATACAGCGTCCGGCATGACGGAGTCCGGCTGCTCGTCATGGGCAAGTCCAAGGCCGCCGCTTCCGGTTGTTATTGTCCGGAGCATGTGCTACTTCGTCGTCTGATCAGCCACCTGATCCTGAAACATAACGAGGTGGTGGTCCTCGATATGGAGGCGGGCATCGAGCACCTCACCCGCGGGACCGCAGGGGGCGTCGACGCCTTCATCGTCGTCGTCGAACCAGGGCAACGCAGCCTTCAGACGGCGCGTCACGTGGAGGAGCTCGCCCGGGGGCTCGGCGTCAAAGAGGTCTTTGTCGTCGGGAACAAGATCCAGCGGGACAATGACAAAACCTTCATCGAACAGCACCTCTCCGGCATGAAGATACTCGGCTACATGAGCTTTTCCGGGGACACGGTCCAAGCCGACCTGGACGGGAGGTCGCCCTATGATGCGTCTCCACGCGCCGTGGAAGAGGCAAGGACGATCAAGGCGGCCCTCGACGGCATGATGCAGAACAAGCTCTCCCGGTGAAAGAGCAGATCAGAAAACAGATCCTTGAGGAGCGCTCCAAGCTGTCCGCGGACCAGCGGCGGGCCAAGAGCGCCGAGATCGAGACGCGGCTGTTCGGACTCCCGGAGTTTCAGGCCGCGGCCATCGTCATGTTCTTCGCCTCCTTTCGGGGCGAGGTGGACACCCATCCGATGATCCGCAAGGCCCTGGCCGGGGGCAAGCGCGTCGTGCTGCCGAAGGTGAAGGGACGTGACCTGGAGCTCTTTGAGATATTCAACTTCGACCGGGACGCAAGCCCCGGCGTCTGGGGGATCCCGGAACCGGACGGCCCCGGCGTGCGGCCGGCGGACCTGAAGGACCTCGGGCTCATCGTCGTGCCCGGCGCCGCCTTCGACGAGCAGGGCAACCGGATCGGCTACGGCGGGGGGTTCTACGACAAGCTGCTTCCGCGGTATCTCGGAAGGACCGTTGCCCTTGCTTTCGAGCTCCAGATCATAGCGGGGGTGCCTGCAAGCAAGCACGACATACCGGTCCAGAGGATCGTGACGGAGAAGCGGGTCATCTCTGCCGGCCCATCACGTTCCTGAGGAATCCAAGGAGGAAGACATGGAAGGACTGTTTCAGCCGATGCACCTGATCGTCATTCTTGCGATCGTCCTGATCATCTTCGGTCCCAGCAAGCTGCCCGAGCTGGGCGCCGGGCTCGGGAAGAGCATCCGGGAATTCAAGAAAGCGATGTCGGACGACAAGAAGGGCAGTGCTCTCGAGGCGAGCAAAGGCGACGGCTCCGAGGGCGCCACACGCTCCTAGTGCGGCTCGATCTCCCGCAATCGATGAACACGAAGAAGATTGAAAAGGGCGTTCGTCTCATCATCGAGGGCATCGGGGAGGATCCCGACCGCCCCGGACTGAAGAGCACGCCCCAGCGCGTGGCAGAAATGTACGGAGAGATCTTCTCCGGCATCAACGCCGACACGGCAAAGCTCCTGGTTCCCATGGCCGGCGAAAGCCATGACGAAATGGTCATGATCCGGGATATTGCCTTCTACTCGGTCTGCGAGCATCATCTCGTCCCGTTCTTCGGCAGGGCCCACATCGCCTATATCCCCGGAGCGGGCAAGATCGTGGGGATCAGCGCTCTTGCCAAAGCGCTGGAGGTCTTCGCCAAGCGGCCCCAGGTGCAGGAGCGGCTCACAACACAGTTCGCTGACCTGATCGTGACCAGCCTTAAGCCGAAGGGGGCGATGGTGGTGATCGACGCGGAGCATCTGTGCATGAGCATGCGTGGAGTAAAGAAGCCGGGGTCCCGCGTGGTGACCTCGGCGGTGCGCGGCATATTCCGGACCAAGGAATCCACGCGCATGGAGATGCTGGAACTGCTGACGAAACGGGAATAGGGTGCGGCAAGACGCTTCCAAGGAAAGGATGATGGGCATTCCGGCAGGACAGAGCATCAAGAGACGAGCGATCGCAGTGACAGCGGGCATCCTCTTCGCGGCCTTGGCCGTGAACACGCTGTTCATTGTATATCCCGCGGCCGGACGCTACCGCGATGTGCTCATCGACCGCGCGACAGCGCTCGTCGAAGGCGTCAAGAAGGATATCGACAAGGCGCTGGGTTTCGGCATCGCCCTGAATGGCCTCGACGGGATGACCGAGAAGCTCAAAGCGCTGACCGACCGCGACAAGAACATTGCCCATGTGATGATCGTCGACCTCTCGGGGCGGGTACTCTATTCCAGCAACCCCGCAGACGAGGGCAGGACCTTGAACGATCAAGCCACCAAGCGCGCCGCGGCCGCGTCAGAGCCCTTGCTGCAATCCTACAGCGACAACGGGGTCAACCTCTACGAAAAGGCCTATCCCCTCGTGAACGCGGAGCGGAACAAGATCGGCGTTCTCCGCATCGCCCTCACGTCGCAGTCCGTCAACGGACAGGTGCGGGGGATGCTCACGCGGTCGGTCGTGTCCGGCGTGGCAGTCTTTGCGGCCGCCATTGTCGCCGTCAATTTCTTCATCAAAACGAGGGTCGCCGAACCGATACGCTCTCTGACCAATACTGCCTCCCGTATCGCCGACGGGGACCTGACCGCGACGGCAACCACGAAGAGCAGCGATGAGATCGGCACGCTCTTCCGGATGCTCAACGAGACGATTGGGAGGATGGGGACGGTCGTGGCGGACGTGAAAGCCGCGGCGGACACTGTGGCCTCGGGCAGCCAGCAGCTTTCATCGGGGTCCCAATCCATGTCCGAGAGGGCATCGGAGCAGGCAGCGGCGGCAGAAGAGGCATCGTCGTCGGTTGAAGAGATGAACGCTACCATCAGACAGAACGCTGATAATGCGAGGCAGACCGAGAAGATCGCATTGAAATCGGCGGCCGACGCACAGGAGAGCGGAAAGGCAGTGACCAGCGCCGTTTCCGCCATGAAAGATATCGCGACGCGGATCGTGATCGTCGAGGAGATCGCCCGCCAGACGAACTTGCTGGCCCTGAACGCGGCCATCGAGGCCGCCCGAGCCGGCGAGCACGGCAAGGGCTTCGCCGTTGTGGCCGCCGAGGTGCGGAAGCTCGCCGAGCGCAGCCAGGCGGCGGCATCGGACATCATCGCCCTGTCCGGTTCGAGCGTCTCGGTAGCCGAACGTGCGGGAGCCATGCTGGCCACGCTGGTCCCCGATATCCAGAAGACGGCGGAGCTCGTGCAGGAGATCAGCGCCTCCTCGCGGGAGCAGGCGGGCGGCGCGGACCAGATCAACGGGGCGATCCA
>JBAIYC010000500.1:0-5559 GCA_037916085.1 Nitrospirota bacterium
AGCCCCTGGTGCACGTGATGCACGAGGTCGACGTTCGACGGGTCGTAGAGGTTACCGGCGTTCAGTAGCTTCTCGACACGGACGTTGCCTTCCTCGGTCAGCGCCACAGTGCGCGTCTTCTCCTCGATCGTATAGTCCGTATCCTTCTTCAGGCTGGGGATGATGCGGTTGATCTTGTAGTACTTGTCGGTGGACTCCTCGGCCGGACCGGAGATGATGAGCGGGGTGCGGGCCTCGTCGATCAGGATCGAGTCCACTTCGTCCACGATGGCGAAGTTGAGCTCCCGCTGGACGTAGTCCCGCAGGTCGAACTTCATGTTGTCCCGAAGGTAGTCGAAACCGAACTCGTTGTTCGTGCCGTAGGTGATGTCGCAGTTGTAAGACTCTTGCCGCTCCTCATCGCTGAGGCCGTGCACGATCACGCCGACGGTGAGCCCCAGGAAGGAATAGACCGGTCCCATCCACTGGGCGTCGCGCCGGGCCAGGTAGTCGTTCACCGTGACCACGTGTACGCCCTTGCCCGTGAGTGCGTTCAGGTAGACGGGCAGCGTGGCGACCAGCGTCTTTCCCTCGCCGGTTCGCATCTCGGCGATCGTGCCCTCGTGCAGCACGATGCCGCCGATGAGCTGGACATCGAAATGGCGCATGCCGAGGGTGCGCTTTGCCGTCTCGCGCACCACGGCGAAGGCCTCGGGCAGGAGGTCGTCCAGCGTTTCACTGGCATCCAGCCGCTGTTTGAACTCCGCGGTCTTGCCCTTCAGCTCCGCATCGCCGAGCGCGGCAATGCCCGGCTCCAGCCCATTGATCGCATCGACGATCGACTGGATGCGCTTGAGCTCGCGCTCGTTCCTGGTGCCGAAGATCTTCTTAAGAACGGTTCCGATCATGTTCTGTGCTTGTACAAGCCTTCCCGAAAGTGTCCGTCATCATAATCACTTTGCGCTGTAAATTCAAGGGAAATATGGCTCTCGACCTCTGCTGCGCGGGATTGCTGCAGCAGCGGCAACGCTCGTGCGCCGAAGCGGCCTCCGGTCAGACGGGAGGTGGATTTAGCGCTTGACAAGCACTTCATTTTTGCGATAATAAGGCCATGCTGAAGGGTCTCCTCAACGATAAGTCCATCTTCGAAATGCAGGCAGAGATCTGCAAGACGCTCACCAATCCAAAACGCATCGAGATCCTGAACGTTCTCAAGAACGAGGAAAAGACCGTGAGCCAGCTTGTCGCTGCGCTCGGTGCGTCGAAGGCCAACGTGTCCCAGCACCTGGCGGTCATGCGCCATAAAGGGATCCTGACGACGCGGCGGGAGGGCGTGAACATCTACTACCGCGTCGTCAATCCCAAGGTGATCGACGCCTGCGCTCTCATGAAAGAAGTGCTCTTCGAACAGTACATGGCCAAGAAGAAATCGGTAGGCGGGACCTAGGCCGGAGCTCTTTCCCCCCCCATTTTTGCAAATAGATATTCTAAATCCACTGTCGGTACAATAAAAAACCCCGGAGAGGGGGATTCTCCGGGGTTCGTTCTGCCTCTATGTATACTTAGGAGGCCTTCACGACGTTCGCCGCCTGCGGGCCCTTTTCGCCCTGCACGACGTCGAACGTGACGGTCTGGCCCTCCGAGAGCGTCTTGAAGCCTTCACCCTGGATGGCAGAAAAGTGAACGAACACGTCGCGTCCCCCGCCATCGGGTTCGATGAAACCGTATCCCTTCGCCTCGTTGAACCACTTCACTTTCCCATTCGACATGACCCTTGCTCCCTCCTCGCATTGCGGTTCCGCAGCCGTCAGTGCCTTCCCGTACCATAGGATGGTCAGGCGCGCCGAACCGCGTTATTGAACGTCGGAGCCGGACCTTGTGAGTCCCCCGTGTCCGTTGCTCCGCACAACGTCGGTATGAAGTTTGGAATACACAGCCATCAGGAAAGATTGCTCGGCGTGGGATGACGCCTCGATGCCCCAATCAATTAAGGTATTTTGCCGGATTGACGGCCAGACCGTTCAGCCGAACCTCATAGTGAAGATGAGGACCGGTGCTGGAACCGGAGTCACCTGCATAGGCAATGATCTCGCCGCGGTGGACAAGCTGGCCCGCTTTCACATTGAGGCGTGAGTTGTGCGCATAGATCGTCTTGATGCCGTATCCGTGGCTGATCTCTACCATATTGCCGTAGCCCGTGCCGAAGCCGGCCCTGACCACGAGGCCATCCGCAGCAGCAGCGACAGGCGTGCCGGTCTGGGCGGCAATATCGATCCCTTCATGGAACGTCTGGATGCCGCTGAACGGCGACATCCTGCTCCCAAAGCGCGAGGTCACCCAGCCTCGGACCGGCCAGATTGACGGCGTCGATGCGAAAAGCGACCTCTTGTCCTCGAAGTACTCGATCAACATCTGAAGGCTGGCCTCCTGCTTTGAGGCCGCGCCCTTGAGCTGCGTGAGCTCGGCGCTCATCTCCTTGAGCGCTTCCGCCTGCTTCTTTTCGCCAAGAGTGGTCAGGTTCTGCAACCCGAGCTCGTCCGGACCTCCGATGCCGAGGACTTGCTGTGCCTTGTCCCGTGGGCCCAGGCTTACCACGCGCCGCAGCTTGGTGTCCAGGTCGCGAAGCAAGAACATCTGGCGCTTGTAGTCCAGGAGGTTCAGGGCGAAGTTCTGCACCTGACTCTTCTGCTGCATGAGTTCTTCCCGCATCGTCTGGAGCTCCCAGACCTTGTCCTTCACATCGTTGTATTCATAGATCAGGTAAAGTGAAAGAATGCAGACACCGAGGAAGGAATAGAAGGCCGTTTTGATGGCGTACTTGGAGATGCGGAGTGTGCGAACCCGGGAGTTCGGCCCGGGCACAAACATAATTGTAAAGTATTCTTTTTTCTTTGGATTTCGTGACCTCAAAGACTTCATGCAACCCCCACAAAAAAAAGTTCCAGTCGCTTACAAACTATCATAGAGCCTGGGACCATGTCAAGGCAGAAGTGGACCGAGACAGGAAAGCACTTCCTAGATATTGTGGTTTCATTGCGGACAGCCCCATATTTAGATGCCGCGACATCAGTTTTTTTCTTTGGTCATCGTGGACTCGGCCACCCACCTCAGGTAGTCAGGCAGGCCGGCTGTGACGGGAAGCGCGATGATCTCCGGGACTGTGTAGGAATGGAGCGCCTTGACGCGTGCGATGACGCGGTCCATGAGCGGCAGCCTGCTCTTGCAGATCATGAGCGTCTCGGATGCCTCCTGCGTCCTTCCCTCCCAGAAGAAGAACGACCGTACGCCGGAGAGGATATTGACGCAGGCGGCCAGATGCTCATCGACGAGGGCTCTCGCTATCTTTGCCGCCTCGTC
This sequence comes from Nitrospirota bacterium, assembly GCA_037916085.1. Classification (GTDB taxonomy): domain Bacteria; phylum Nitrospirota; class UBA9217; order UBA9217; family UBA9217; genus JAKAHZ01. Next base: position 3,337 of record JBAIYC010000500.1, read on the forward strand.
AGGCGAGCCCGCCGTGATGAGGATGATGATCTCTTCTGACATGGCATCCCTCCGCATCTCTGGTACCCCGGGAAACGACTGCCCGAAACTGGATTGCAGCGCAGCCGCGGGGTCAGAATTTCATCGCGCCCAGACCCTTGAGGTCCAGCACCAGCAGGTATTGGCGGTCACCCGGCGTGTGCACATAGCGCAGGCCGAGCCCCCAGCACTGGGAAGCATAGTGCAACTGGTACTCCTGCTGCGTCGTGGCATTGTTCTGCACGTCCCGCCAGACCTGTCCATGGATGCTCCACTGCTCGATCTTGGTCCCGAGCCCGAGGATCACGAACCGCGTGCGGGGATCGCGGATGTACTGGTCGCTGATATCGACCTGCAGGATCTCGCTGTTGATGGACAGGCTCTCGGTCGATGAGATGATCCGTTTGGTGTAGGTATCGTAGTTTTCCGCGGCTGAAAGCGTGAACAGTTTGGGTGTCTTGAGCGCGAGCTCCGCAGTGAGCGCGGACCGAGGTTGGGGGTTCGTCAGGAGGGGATTCCGGGCCACCTGGAGATCGTAAGACTCGGCCAGGCGGAACACCATGATATCAAAGGTCCGGGACGAATTTCCTTCGGTATAATGCGCCGTGAGGCGGTTGATCAGCGATGCAGTCGCGAGGTTCTGTGACTGGACCTGGTCCACGGCATCCAGATGAGGGATGTCCGTCTGATCAAAGCGGGGAATATAGGAATAGGACAACGTCGGCTCGATCGAGTGACGGATGCGGCCGATGCCGGACTCGGCATCGGTGCCGTAGACCCGCGAAAAACGGGCGTTCAGGTCAGCCGCCGCATACACGAATTTGCGCTCCGTCGGCGTATACGAGGTCGCTCCCTGGTCGTAGAAGGTGGCGCGCGCGCCCACCCGCGGCGTGAAGCTCAGCCCGTGGCCGCTCAGGACTGCGTCAAGCTCGGGATTGAGGTCGGCACGCAGGACCGACTGCCCGCCGTCCGAGGTGAAGTTGGTGGCCCGTCCTTCGAACTTGAAGTACGCATGGTCGCCAAGGGTCTCGCCGTATATGTTGTAGCGTAGCTCGGGCAGCTTCTGGTAGGTGGTCGTGTCCGGCGCGGTCAGGTCGGTGGAGTACTGGCCCAGCAGATAGAGCGAGGCAGTGTTCCACCGCTCGACGTAGAAGGCGTTCGAGTCGAGATAAGGCCGCGACTTCAATTCGAGGGTCTTCTCCAGATCGCGATAATAGTTCCAGTTGTCCACGAGGTTGATGTCTGCCCGGAACGAAAGGTCCTCGGCGAACTCCTCGCGGTGTTCGTACTGCAGCTCCCAGTGCTGCGGCAGTCCATGGAAGGTTTCGAAGTAGTTATAGTAGGCCCTGCCCGCGGAATCGCGGGAGTTGACATAGCGGTATTCGACACCGGTCCCGAGGCCGTGGGTCGACCGGTAATCGGAATAGAACGTCATGTCCTTGGAATCCGAGATCGCCCAGAACAGAGCGTTCTTCATGAGAAACCCCTCGGAGCTGCTGAAGCCGACCATGGGGATCAGCAGTCCGCTCTGGCGGCGTACGGGAAAGAGGAGATAGGGACTGTACAGGACGGGAAGGCCGCCCATGTTGAACGAGACCCCGTTGCCCGTAGCGTAGCGGTCCATATCGACATCCATTTGCCTCGCTTTCAGGAACCACTCATCATCGTCGCAGGTCGTAAACGCCGCGTTGTCCAGGTGGTAGACCTGTTCGGAGCGGCGTTCGATCTTCTCTCCCTTCAGGTGGAGATTGTCCTTGCTGATGTAGATCTTGCCGTTCGTGATGACACCGGCGCGGGTGTTCATGTTCAGTTCCACGCGGTCCGCCATGAGCGTGTCGCCCTTGTCGCGGATGTAGACGTTGCCCTCGGCGATCGCCTCCCCTGTCCTGTTGTTGAAAACGATGCGGTCCGCCTGGACGTAGATGTCCTGCTGCTCCATCCGCACATGCCCCGCGGCAGTGTAGATGTCGTTTGTTCGGTCGTAATCAAGATGGTCGGCGGTCACCTGAACGGGGATCTTCTTGGGAAGCTCCTCGGCGGATATCGGCGGAATGCCCTGGATGAGCAGAATGACCGCGAAGAGCAGCGTCGCGGCCAGCACGGTCGGCATCCCTGCCGTGCGGGGACGGCTCCCCAGGCCCTGCATCAGCCTCATCCCGGAAGTGGCCCCCCTCATCCTTTCAGCCCCCGGAGCAGGTCCCCTGC
>JBAIYC010000501.1:0-14668 GCA_037916085.1 Nitrospirota bacterium
GCCCGCGCTCCCTTCTACCATCAGGCGGACTTCATCATCGATACGTCCGATCAGACCGTGGACGGAGTGATCAACGAGATCAAAGAGAAGGTGCGCTATGCATGTTGTTAAGGTCGATCTGGGAAAACGGAGTTACGATATCCTGATCGGAGCGAGCCTGGACGAACTGGGCGCGCAGATGTCCGGGCTCCGCGTCGGCAGGAAGGTCGCCGTGGTCACGAACCCGACGGTGAACCGCCTCTACGGACAGCGGGCGATCAAGAGTCTGAGCGCTGCCGACTTTCTCGCCATGCCCGTGGAGGTGCCCGACGGGGAGCAGTACAAGACCCTCGACTGGGCCAACGCGGTCTACACTGCACTCCTCGTCAACATGTTCGATCGTCGCTGTCCCCTCGTCGCGCTCGGCGGGGGTGTGGTCGGAGACCTAACCGGGTTCGCCGCGGCGACGTTCATGCGCGGCGTCCCCTTCGTCCAGGTCCCGACGACGCTGCTCGCCATGGTCGACAGCAGTGTTGGCGGCAAGACGGGCGTCAACCACGCCCTGGGCAAGAACATGATCGGCGCCTTCTATCAGCCGAAACTGGTGCTCATGGACCTCGGCGTGCTGAAGTCGCTCCCGCGCGAAGAGTTCATCGCGGGGATGGCAGAGGTGATCAAGTACGGCGTCATCTGGGACCGTGAGCTCTTCGACTACCTCGACAAGAACCGCGAGAAGATCCTGAATCAGGAAGAGGGGCCGCTTGGCCACATCATCAGCCGTTCCTGCGAGATCAAGGCGGACGTGGTGCGCCAGGACGAGCGCGAGGGAGGTCTGCGGGCGATCCTCAATTTCGGCCATACCGTCGGGCACGCGGTCGAGCTGCTCGAGAACTACTCCATGCGGCATGGCGAAGCCATTGCCATCGGCATGGTGTACGCCGCCCGTCTTGCGCATCGTCTCGGGATCTGCGATGAGCGGGTCCCGGAAAAAGTGGAGCGGCTCATCGCGGGCTACGGCCTCCCGGTGGGTCTCGCGGCCCTCGGGCGCCGTCCGTCGTCGGCCCGGGTCCTTGAAGCGATGCAGGTGGACAAGAAGGCGGAGGACGGCAAGATCAGGCTGATTCTGCCGAAGAAGATCGGCGAGGTGGTCATCACGAAGGAATGGGACGCTCGGGTGCTGCAGGAGCTCCTGGAGACGGGGTAAGGAGGGTTCGGATGAGCGAATATGTGTGGCATTGCCCATTCTGCAACACGGAACAGACGGTGACAGACGGTGGGCGGCAGGTGGCCTTCGCTGACCTCACCCTGGAGAACGCCGAAGGTTCGCGCCGGCTCGTGAGCAGGTTCGTGGTCTGTCCCAACCCCCGGTGCCGTGAGTTCTCCCTGACCGCTTCGCTCCACGGCCTGGAGGTTTCGGGCAAGCGGGCGTACACGGGAAAGCATCTCAAGACCTGGAACCTCGTGCCTCCTTCCCGCGCCCGGACCTTCCCCGTGCAGCTTCCCGAGCATGTCCTGGAGGATTACCGCGAGGCCTGTCTTACCGCAGAACTGAGCCCCAAAGTGGCGGCGGCCCTCTCGCGCCGATGCCTCTCTTCCATGCTGCGCGACTTCTGGCGCGTGCAGCCGGGCAGCCTGGGAGACGAACTGCGGCAGGTCAAGGCTACGGTGGACCCGCTCACCTGGGAGGCGATCGAGTCCGTCAAGGCAAACGGCATGACCGGCGCCCGCATGGAGACGGAGGGAGCCGAGATCCAGGACACGGAACCCGGTGAGGCGAAGCTCCTGATCGGGCTCATCGAGACACTTATCGAGGACTGGTACGTCACGCGCGAGGAGCGGCGGAAACGCCTGGAGGGACTCCGGAAGATCACCGGCGAAGGGGCAAAGGAGCCGGATGAAAGCAACTGATCCTGCCGTTCTCTCCGGAGGACGCTCGAGAGCCGGGAGTGCGACGATGAACCGAACGAAACCAGCAGCGTGGGCATGCTGCATGCTCATAGCGATGTTCCTGCTTCCTCCGGGTAGCGGTGCCGCAGCCGTGGCCGCGGGGCCGGTGGCGGACTGGAAGACAGGGCTCGCCTTCGCCGAGAACAAGCTGTACTTGGACGCGATAGCGTACTACACGCGGGCGATACAAAAGAACACGGGAGAGATCTCGGTGCCGGACGTCGCCAGGATCTTCCATAGCCGCGGCCTCGCCTATCTGGCGCTGAACGATCCGGACAAGGCCGTCGAAAATTTCAGCAATGCGATCGAGCTCGACGACAGGAATCCCGAGTTCTTCATGGACCGGGCGGGGGTGTTTTTCGCCCGAAAACAATACGGGCGGGCGCGGGATGATTTCAGCGCCGTGATCAAGCTGGACCCCCGCAGGACGGCAGCCTATGCCGGGCGGGCGGAGGCGAATGCGGAGGCCGGCGTCTTTTCCGGCGCGATCGCGGACTACCGGAAGATGCTGGAGCTTGAGCCGCGAAGCATCGCCGCCCTGTACGGCCTCGGGCTGTCATACAAGAAGGACAGGCAGGATGCGAAGGCGATCGATATATTCAATGAGCTGCTCGCGGTCGATCCGCGGTACGCCGCGGCCTCATTCCAGATCGCCTGCTTGTTTTCGCGGGCCGGCAAGATCGATGCCGGATGCGTCTGGCTGGAGGAGGCGGTCGCCAACGGCTTTCGCGACTGGGACGCAATCAAAGGCGATCCTGACCTCGACGCACTCCGCAAGACCCGCTGCTTCCAGCAGATCATGGGCCGACGCTGATCGGCCTGCCCCGCCATGGACAGCACATCCTTGCCCTATCTGGCAAAGCTTTGCGCACTGACGCCGAAGACGGTCTACCTGGTGGGCGGGTCGGTGCGCGATCTTCTGCTCGGAACCCCATCCCTCAAGGATATCGATGTCGTCATGCAGGAAAGCTCTGAGTCTGTCGCGAAGGCCTTCGCAGACTGGATTGGCGGGAGCTTTTTCTTCCTTGACGAGGCGCGGAAGATCACGCGGGTGGTAATGCACGGGACGGGCGGTGCCATCCAGTTCGATTTCACGAACTTCGAAGGACCGGACCTCGCTGCCGACCTGCGCCGGCGCGATTTTACGATGAACGCCATGGCTGTGGACCTGCGCGGGTTCCTCGCAAGCGGGTCCCTCGATGGTGTGATCGATCTCTTCGGCGGCAGGGATGACATCCGGCAGAAGCGTATCCGCATGTCCAGCCCCCGGGTGCTCGTCGAGGACCCGCTCCGCCTTCTCCGTGCCGTCCGGTTCTCGGCGACACTGGGTTTCAGCATCGAGCCGTCCACGGCCGAACAGATCCGGTCCCATGCGGACCTGGTGACGGAGCCTGCCATGGAGCGCATTCGCGACGAGGTCTTTCAGGTCCTTGCGGTGCCGGGAGCAGGCAAGCACCTTCTGCTCCTGGAATCTCTGGGCCTCCTCGCCAAGCTTCTTCCGGAGATCCTGCCGCTCCGTGACTTCGCGCCCGGCAAACACCACCGCTACGACATCTTCACCCATTCCCTGAGGACGGCGGATTATGTGGACGCCGTTCTTGCCGATCTCGGCACGATATCGCCGGAGCGTGCCGGTACGGTGCGGGAGCACCTGGAGCGGCCGCTGGAGCAGTTCATCACCCGCGCGGCAGCCCTCCGGTTTGCCTGTCTCCTTCACGACAACGCGAAATCGGAGACCTATTCCCGGGACGATGCGGGCGAAATCCATTTCTACGGCCACGACCAGCTGGGTGCCGATAAGGCGCGGCTCATCTGCCAGCGCTTCCGGCTGTCGAACGACACGTCCTCAATCGTTGCCCGGCTCATCCGGCACCACATGCGTCCGCTCACGCTCTCCACGCCGAGCGGACCGACCAAGCGGGCGCTGCACCGATATTGCCGCGACCTCGCGGATGCGATCCCCGAAAGCGTCCTTCTGTCCCTCGCTGATGCCAGGGCGACGTCCGAGGTCATGTCCGTCGAGGGGTTCACGGACACGCGCCGAACCGCCGCGGCCATCCTGGACTACTACTACGGCAAGTACCTGAGGACCGAAGCGACGCCGTTCGTAACCGGCAGAGACCTGATCTCGCGCGGCATGCCGCCGGGACCGGCCTTCCGGGAGATCCTTGAGGAGGTAAAGGAACGGCAGGCCGAGGGCGCGGTGAGGGACCGGCAGGAGGCGCTTGTCTATCTGGACACGGTCGTCCGATCACGAAAATAAACCTTTTTTCCCGGAAGGGGTCCCATGAGCAGGAATCCGCGGAAACCGATCGAAGATATGACGATCAAAGAACTTGAGGCAGAACGTGCCCGCATCAGGGAAGATCTTTGCGACCTCAAGGAAACGCATGATTTCACCTTCGGCAGGACCACCGTCCATATCGGCGCAGAACGGGCGCAGGCCATGCAGGAGGAGTTGGAGGAAGAGTGCCGCGTCTCTAACGAACAGATAGCCGCCATCGAGGCGCTCCTCAGGGCGAAATGCGGCCAGAAGGGAACTCCGGAAAGGAACGGAATATAGAAGTTAATTGACCGTATGAGGGTCTCAAATTGTGCTTGCACAATTTCTCAATCTATGGTAATTATTACGCTCACGTGGTTCAAATACTCTGTGGAGGGGGATACTCATGAAGAAGATTTCTGTCGTTCTCGTTGTGGTGGTTTCGCTCTGCCTCGTTGCGTCGCTGGCCTTCGCGGGCTCGAAGATGGGCACGGTGAAGTCCGTGGATGCGGCGAAGGGTTCCGTTGTAATCACCTGTGACGGCAAGGATGAGGCGCTCAAGGCTGACAAGGGCGTGGACCTCGGCATGGTAAAGGCCGGCGACAAGGTCGAGTTCACCGCCGAGAAGGACATGGTGAAGTCGATGAAGGCTGCTCCGGCTGCGAAGCCGAAGGCCGCCGTCGGCTGCTAAGATCCGGTTCCAGGTATCATACGAAGGGCCGCCCGAAGGGCGGCCTTTTTTATTGGTAACGGACACCGCTGCTGTTCCGGCAACGTGGCGCAGCCATGCCGCCGCAGACGCCTTACGGTTTGCACCGAACGATTTTTCTGATATAATGCCTGAACAAAACGGTGGCACGGAACCGAGCGGACCGGGAGCCTGCAGCAGGCGCAGACCGGCCTATGTCACCGCACGCAGGGGGGAGGCTATGAAACAGAAGCTGTTGATCGGCATTTTGTTGTTCCTCGTGACAGGTTCGAACGCGTGGGCTATCATCGGCGGAGGCGATATCAGCTTCCCGGCACCTGGCATGCCGGATGTGATCTACAGCCATGAAGATCACGTCATCAAAGCGAAGCTCAAGTGCACGGTGTGCCACTATCAGATCTATACGAACCATGCGCAGCACAAGGCTGTCGGAATGGCGGGCCTGCGGCAGGGAAAGTCCTGCGGCGTGTGCCACAACGGCGTCAAGGCCTTCAACGTGACCGAGGAAAATTGCAGAAGGTGCCATAGCCGTAAATAGAGAGCATCAGAAGGCCTATGCGAGCGAACAACGTGCTCCACGGGGCGGGCGGGTGACACCGGTTCCGGAGGGAAGATGCGGTCGCACAACCGAAGAAGGTCGGACAAATACGTAACGGACGATTTCTGCAAGCGCTTCGGCGCCGTCGCGGTCCACAGGAAGTACTGTACCGGCGAGCAGGTGAAAGCGGCCATAGCGGAGCAGCTCGAGGACGACATCAACGGCCGGGAGCACCGGCTGCTGGGCTCCATCCTCTACGACAAGGGATGGATCACCGAGGAGCAGATCGAAGCGGTGATCGTGGAACTCAAGAAGACGATTGCATAGCGCCTGCTGTCCATTCCTCCTTTCCCCATTCCTCTCTTATTCGTTTCGTTCCAGCCGCTTCTCTCCCCGAAGGTGTTCATCCCTTCGCTCGCTTCGGTTTCCCGCTCAGGCGAGGGGCATCATTTCCTGCGACAGGGAAACCCCCGGCTCCCGTCGGGTGAGGAATGCAGAAAGTAGCGGGAGGTCGCGTTCATTTGTGCTGATTCCGGATGTTCCCGTCCGTGTCGTTTTCCGGCGCGGGCGGACCCGGTTCCGGCAGGCAGACCGGACAGTACGGCTCGCCCCTATCCCGGGGGCAGATATGTTCGCAGCCGCAGCAGATGCAGTCCTTCCCCGGCAGCTCGCAGACCGGGCAGATGGTCTTTTCATTTTCCGGCATGGCGATCCTTTCTCTCTGGTCCGAGCGGCTGACCTCTGGTCTGATGGGTCGATGCGACCGCGGGGGAACTACGCGGGACGGGAGGTACGGTGTCAACCCGGGAAGATCAGTCGGCTGATCTTCGGCCGGGACCGCGAGACGGAAATCGATGGCAAGCGGGGGTCGTATCTGTTAGAATACCGCATCGGCATTGCCCTTCCCGATGAAGACAATGACATCCATGGGAAAATTCAAATACTGGCTTCCGGTCATCCTGGCCATGGTATTCATCTACTGGATGTCATCGGACCTGTTTTCCGCCAAGACCACATCGCGCATCATCGAGCCCATCATCCGTTTCATCGCGCCGCATCTTTCGCGGAAGGAGATCCTCAAGATCCACGGAGTGATCCGGAAGTGTGCGCACGTGACCGAGTATCTGGTCTTCGGGATCCTACTGTTCCGCGCCTTCCGGGCAGGCTCCCACGAACGTCATTGGGTGCGATGGGGTCTCTCTTCCCTGGCGGTCGTGGTGCTCTATTCCGCCAGCGACGAGTTGCATCAGCTCTTCGTCCTGACGAGAACGGCCTCACTTGCCGACGTGGGCATCGACACAGCGGGAGGCCTTCTTGCGCAGTGTGTCAGCATCGCCTGGTACAGCAGGCGGCGGACGGATGGGACTGCGATGGGGTCGATCGAAAAGGCCTGATCAACTGCGAGAGGCAGCATGTGATGAACGTCTGTTTGTCTCGCCGGGGCCGGTATTTGGTTCCGGGAAGCAAACCGGGCAGTAGGTTTCACCCTCGTCCCGAGGGCAGACGTGGCCTCACTCGGGGCAGCAGATGCAGTCCCTGAGCGGTAGTCCGCAGGCCGGGCAGATGTCCGTGCTTTCGTCAGCCATCCTATCTTTTCCTTCCCATGATCAGTACTGTTTCTGCCAGGTCCTTTACGGCGATCTTCCGGAAGCCTGCCTTCGAAAGCCAGCCCTTCATCTCGCTGCGCGTATAGCTCCGTCCGCCCGCAGTGTTCACGAGCATGTTTACCGAGAAGAGCGCCCCGGGAGCCGGTGACGCGCGGTCTTCGTTCAGGGTGAACTCGTGGATGGCAATCATGCCCTTTGGCGCGAGCGCATCGAACACCCTGCCGAGGAGGGCCAGAGCCTCGACCTCGCTGTTCGAATGGAGCACCTGGCTCAGGAAGACGAGATCGTACCCGTCTCCGATATCGTCGAAGTGGAAGTCTCCGCCGAGGAAGCTCACGTTCTTGACACGGCTCCTGCGGACCATTTCCTGCGCGACCTCGAGCGTGTTCGGCAGATCGAAGAGGGTCACCTTGATACCGCGTTTCGCAAGCGCGATGCTGTAGGTGCCCGGGCCGCCGCCCAGGTCCAGCGCGGTTCCGACACCGCGGAGGTCCAGCGCTCCGACGACCTGTTCGACGCGCAGCGCCGCATTGTTGTGCATGGCGCGAATGAACACGCCGTGGTCCCGGCTGCCGGCGCGGTTCGGCATCCCGGACCTGACCACATCGTCGAGGCCCGACCAGTTCTTCCAGAGCGCGTCCGCGTGACGGAGCATATCGCCTTGGTACGACGGGCTTTCGGGCAGCAGGAACCGCTTCGCTGCGGGAACGAGCCGGTAGGCCCCGCGCGACTTTTTGAGCAGTCCCAGCGAGGCGACGGCGTCCAGCAGGATCTCCGTGGCCCGTGGGTCGGTCTTGAGGACCCGTGCAAGTTCTCCGGCGGAACGTCCGTTGCCGATGTTCTCGAAGATGCGGAGGTTGTTCGCCGTGAGGATGACCCGCGATGCGCGGAACCCTCCCCAGAGGCGGGCGAAATCTCTTGCTTCCGACACTATCTGCTTGCTCATGTCATTCTCCCTTCATCTCGCCGTACAGTCTTCCCATCTCCTGAAGCATCGCTGACAGCTGCCGTGCCTTTTTCTGCGGTCCCTCATCAAGCGCCCGAAGAAGCGGATCGCAGAAGTACCACGTGCATTTCCATGCCCGCTGCCAGCGGGGCTTCGTGCAGCCCGTTGCGGCCAGGAACTGGCACAGCCCGTCGCGCGGACGGGACGGGTCATGGGGCGGGACATCCTCGTCCAGCGCGGCGATATAAGCGCGGTCCGCATCGGTGAACAGGCCGTGGCGCTGCCGGCAGCAGACCTCGGTGCAGGACGGGCAGACCTGTCCCGTATATTCCTCGATGAGCGGCGCGCTTCCCATGAGGAGCTCCTTCAGGCGGCGGGCGGTTTCAGCTGCGGAGGGCGTCATCGGGCGGTCACCGTATCAGGGCGTCCATGGATATAAGGGCCATGAGCGTGGCGAGGAAGACGTTGGTCGCCGGGAAGGCCACACCGGCCAGCGAATGCTTCCGCACGAGCCCTGCCGCAGCGGCAGAGGCGAGCAGCGACGACAGAACGAGCAGCCCGTAGAGCAGGGGTGCCCTCACCATGCCGAAGAGCGGAAGAAGCAGGCTCGCGGTTGCAGCCGCAGCGGTCCACACCATGGTGATACCGGTCAAGACCTCGCGCGGGAATACCTTGGCAAGCGATGGAAGCCCCGCACGCTCATAATCATCGTCCGAACGGAGCAGGAGCAGCCAGAAGTGGGGGACCTGCCAGAGGAAGAAGAGCAGGCAGAGAACCGCGAGCCGGATGTCGAGCACGGCACCTCCGCCCGCCGTCCAGCCGATGGCGGGAGCTGCCATCCCGGCCGGCGCGCCATAGACGGCCGCAAAGGCGGTCCTCCGTTTGAGAGGTGTATAGAGGGCGTTATACCAGAGCACGGCTAGGACACCGATGACGACAGGCAGCCTCCCGAGGAGGCCGAGGGCCAGCAGTCCGGCTGCCATCGCGACGGACGCCGCCGCAAGAGCGGTCCGCGGTTGCAGCGATCCGGCGGGCAGGGGACGACGCTTGGTGCGCTGCATGAGAGCGTCGGTGTCCCGCTCCTGGTGCTGGTTCAGCGCCGAAGCGCCGCAGACGAGAAGGAAGACGCCCGCAGCGGTGAAGAGCAGGTCCGCAGATACGGCTGGGGACGCGACGATCCGGCCCATGACAGCGGAGCAGGCAACGAAGAACGCGACAGGAGGACGGAAGAGAGCGAGATATGCGGAGAGCATTGTCATGGAAGCATTGAGCCCGAAAAGCGTCTGCAATCGTAAGGTCCGCTTGCTGCACGTGCGCGCCGATACAAAGGGATACCAGGTCCGGATGCGGATGCTATCCGTGTCCACCCGTGTCGATCCATGGCCAGATGGCAACAGATCTTGGCTGTTCATTTCAATGTCTTCAGGTATTCGATGATGGCGTCGATCTCCGCGTCTGTAAGCACGCCCTTCTGTGACGGCATGATGGGAGGGAAGCCCTTGATGCGTGCGTCCTCCGGCTCCAGGAGCTTGTGATGGATGAACGCCTCGTCGGCGACCGCTGCCGTTTCCTTGCCTTCGTGGATCACGGCCTCCTTCTTCCCGAAGAGTCCCTTGAAGGTGGGGCCGATCTTGGGGGTCCCATCGACGGTGTGGCAGCCGAGGCAACCCTTGGTCGAAAGGAGCGCAGCCCCCTCGTCCGCCCTTGCTGACCTCTTCGGGGCACGCTCATGTGCTTCAGGGACGGGTGTCTCTTTCTGAGCGGGCGCTGCCCCGGCGTACCAGGCATCGAAGTCCTTTTGCGGCACCACTTCCACTTTCGTGGTCATGTCCGCGTGCCCCACCCCGCAATACTCCGTACAGAAGAGATCGTAGGACCCGGGCTCGTTCGGCAGGAACCACAGATGGGTCTCCCTGCCGGGCACGGCGTCCTCTTTGATGCGGTATGCCGGGATGAAGAGGCTATGCAGTACGTCTGCCGACGTAATGAGGAGCTTGATTGGCTTCCCGATCGGCACCTTCAGCACGTTGGTCTCCTTCCCGTTGGCATAGTCGAAGGTCCATGACCACTGCCGTGCAGTGACCCTCACGACCATGGCATCGGCCGGGGCCGTCCGCATGTACACGAAGCCTTTCCAGCCCACATAGAAGATCGCCAGGACGAGGATCGTGGGGATCACGGTCCAGATGATCTCGAGCGGCGTGTTCTCCCGTACTTCCTCTGCACGAGCGTGGCGCTTCTTGCTGTAGCGGATCACGAAGTAGATCATGACGCCCGTGTTGAGGGCAAGAAACGTCAGGGAAATGCCGAGGATGAAGTAGAATGTTTCGTCCGCGGGATTCGATAGGTTCGGCCAGCCGGTTACCATGATGACCTCGTTCAATAATTCAACGTTCAAGATTCAAAATCCAAAAGGACCGTGCTGGGAAAGTCCTTCTCTTGAATCTCCATTCGTGAACCTTGAGCGTCCTTTTCTACCTATACAAGATATCGAAGAACGTGAGCCCGATGATGATCGTGATCGTCAGGACCGGAACGAAGAACAGCAGCTTGAACAGCCTCCGCTCGTATTTGAGATGCATGAAGAACCAGAGCACGAGGCTGGCCTTGGTCGAGGCGATCGCGATATTGGCGATCATGCTCCACTTCCCCATCTGCATCCGTGCGGCCGTGATCGTCAGGCCGGTCAGGCAGAGCAGGGCGATCCAGACGAATACGAATATCTTTGACGGTACGGTATGTTGTCCTTGTTCGCTCATGCTGAAGCAGTTCCTTCTCGCCGCATGTCCCGCAACCTTTCAATTTCCGGCTTTCCGGCCCTTGCCGTTCCCTGCGACGACCAGCGGCTTGCCGCAATGCCGGCAGGTATCGGGTGCGGTGGCGGTCCAGAGATAGAGCTCAATGCCGAGGCACCTGACCGGCTTGAGCAGCACCGGCATGCGGCACCAGGGACACCGCCGGTAGAGCGCATAGAACGTATAGACGACCGCGCTTACGGCGAGGTACCCGATGAGCATCAGGTGCCCCGCCTGGAACTCCCAGACGCCCAGACCCAGCAGGAAGAAGACCGCCAGCCACGCTGCAACCGCCGCCCTGCCTCGCATCATCCCTCCCCCGAAGGACGCTGACGAAGATTCGCTGTGTCCCTGAATCCGTATTCCGTCATACCCGGGAAAACGGAAATCCGGCACGATCCCGACATTTCCAGGCCCTGGACAGCCCCCGCGGGTAGGACGGCTTATGGGAGACTGCTCCTTCCGCCGCTCACGTGATCAGGTAGAACAGCGGGAACAGGTAGATCCAGATGATGTCGACGATATGCCAGAAGAGGCCCGTATTCTCCAGTTTTACGTAGTCGCCGCCCGATATGCGGCCGACGAGCGTCAGCACGAACATGAACGTGATGATGGACACGCCGATGATGACATGGAGGGCGTGGATGCCGGTCATGACATAGTAGAGCCCGAAGAACAGGATCTGTCCGTGGCTCTTTGCCAGGAGCTGCGGAGAGTCCGGGTAGAACCCCTTGTGGATGTGATCGCTCCATTCGAAATACTTGTTGACGAGGAACGCGATGCCGAGGAGCACGGTGATCGCCTGAAGCAGAAGAGAACGGTTCTTGAGTCCCTTTCTGATGGCGGAGATCGACAGCGCCATCGTCAGACTGCTGGTCAGCAGGATAACGGTGTTCAGGGCGCCGATGAACAGGTCCATCTCCGTGCCGGCCTCGTGGAACCCCGCGGTGTTGACCTGGCGGAACTCGGCATAGACCAGGAACATGCCGCCGAAGAGAAGGATCTCGGTGAAGAGGAAGAACCACATGCCGAGCTTGGCGCCGGTGTAGTCTCGATGTTCGGTGTGTGCGAGTTCACTCATACGACCTGTATCCGCTGGTTGCTCAGTTTCGATGAGGCAGGGCCTCGGAGCGCCGTGGTCCTCCAAGAAGCGGCATTCTGTCCACTTAGACGAAATGATACGGTCCTGTCGTGACCTCGGGGACCTTCTCGAAGTTCTCAGCCGGCGGTGGCGACGTGGTCTGCCATTCGAGCGACGAAGCCTTCCAGGGATTGTCTCCTGCCTCTCTGCCCGCCACGAGCGAATGGACCAGGTTGTAGAACATGATGATGAGGCCGGCCGCGAGAACCCAGGAGCCGATGGTCGAGATCAGGTTCGGCCCGTTGAAGCGGGGAAGGTAGTCGTAGTACCGCCTTGGCATGCCCTCCCATCCCAGGACGAACATGGAGAAGTAGAGCATGTTGAAACCGACGAAGAGGAGGACCCAGGCGAACTTCGCCAGGTGTTCCTCGTAGAGCCTGCCAAACATCTTGGGGAACCAGTAGTGGAGACCAGCGAAGAACCCCATTGCCGCGCCGCCGAACATGACGTAGTGGAAGTGGGCCACGATGAAGTAGGTCCCGTGGACGTGGAGGTTCGTGGCGAGCGCTCCCTGGACGAGCCCGGTCAGCCCGCCGATGGAGAAGAGGAAGATGAACCCGAGCGTGAAGAGGAGCGGCGCTGCGACGGTGATGGAGCCCTTGTAGAGACTCGCGATCCAGTTGAAGACCTTGATCCCGCTCGGCACGGCCACGATGAACGTAAGGAGCGAGAAAATGACCCGGGCGGTGTCGCTCATGCCGCTGGTGAACATGTGATGGCCCCAGACGAGGTAGCCCACGAAGGCGATGGCCAGGCTCGAGGCCGCGATGAAGGAGTACCCGAAGATGTTCCTGCGGGAGAACACGGGGATGATGTCAGTGACCACGCCCATGGCCGGCACGATCATGATATAGACCGCGGGGTGCGAGTAGATCCAGAACATGTGTTCGAAGAGGATGGGGTCGCCGCCCTTGGCCGGATCGAAGAAACCGACGCCGAAAAAGCGTTCGATGATGATGAGGAGCAGCGTGATGGCGAGGACCGGCGTGGCCAGGAGCTGGATCCACGACGTTGCGTAGATCGACCAGGTGAAGAGGGTCATGCGCTTCCAGGTCATGCCGGGTGCCCGGAGACGGTGGATCGTCGTGAGGAAGTTCATCCCTGTGAGCGTCGACGACATCCCGATCAAGAACACGCCGAACACGGCGAGCGAGATGTTCGTTCCCGTCCGTATGCTGTAGGGCACGTAGAAGGTCCAGCCGGTGTCCGGCGCGCCGCCGCCGGTGAAGAGCGACGTGACCGCGCAGGCTCCGCCGATCATGAAGAGCCACCACGACAGGATGTTGATCTTGGGGAAGGCCACGTCCCGAGCACCGATCTGGAGCGGCATGACGAAGTTGCCGAGCGACGACGGGATCCCGGGGATGATGAAGAGGAAGATCATGACCACGCCATGGAGCGTGAAGACGGCGTTGTAGGTCTGGGCCGAGATGATGTGCATGCCGGACCGGATGAGCTCGAGCCGCATGGTGAGCCCGAGCGATACGCCTACGGCGAAGAACGAGAGCGACGCGATGAGATAGAGCAGTCCGATCCGCTTATGATCGGTTGTGAAGATCCACCCGAGGATGCCGGGATATCGTGTCTTTGCGTGATAGAAGCTCGCTTCCATGCGCAGGTTCTCCGATCGTGTTCGCAGGGCGCGGGTTCAGCCCTGCCGGTGCTTCTTTGTCGTTCTGATGAGATAGATGAGGAACGAACCCACGAACAGGACCATCACGGTCCCGGTGACCTTGAGGATGTTGAAGACGTAGGATTTTTTGAGCGGGTCGTAGCTGAAGCAGTAGTTCATCACCCTCGCAGCCGGGGAGCCGATCCTGCCCTGCGCCGCCTCGGTGACGGCCAGGGTGAGCTCGAAGGGCAGGAAGCTCGTTCCGTAGAGATAGCGGACGACCTTGCCGCCCGGCGCAAGGACGATCAGCGCCAGCGGATGGGAGAAGTCGTCGCCGTCCCGCTGGAACTTGAAACCCACGGCATCGGTGAACTCCCTGATGTTGGCGTTCGTGCCGGTCAGGAACAGCCACGCGTCGGAGGGGAACGGTCTGCCCACGGCATGGAGGTAGTTCGGTTTCTTCTCCCTTGCCAGCTCCGGCCCCTCACGCTCGTCGAAGCTGAGCGCAACGACGCGGAAGTCCTTTCCGGGCTTCAGGATATCCATTTTGCCGAGCGTCTCGGCGAGGTTCATCAAGAGCAGCGGACATTCATGGGAGCAGTGGAGGTAGACCGGCGCGATGATGAGGGGCCGGTCCGCGAGCTCTTTCAGGTCCACGTCCCGCCCGTTCTCGTCCGTGAGCACGACGGCGGCGGGGACGACGGCACCGAGCTTCTCGTCCAGAGAGATATCGGCTGTGGTCGCCGTGGTCCCGTGGCCAAAGGCAGGGGAGGCGAGGAGAAGGCCCATTAGCGGAAGAGCAGCGAAGACGTTCACAGGGACCCCGGGATAGGAGAGATATGGTGATGAATACCAAAAGGATACCGCATCGACCGATGAAATGCAAGCAGGCTCCTTGTGTCTGCGGCAGACCTGGGGTATGATAATCACGGGGTCCGGCACTTTCCTTTGGCCGCGTCGTCTCTGGTATCTTCATGAACATTCTTGTTGTCAGCACGAACAGGAACGCCCTTCCCATGCCGGTCATGCCCATAGGGGCCTGCATGGTGGCGGAGGCCTGCGAGCGCGCGGGGCATCGGGCGACCCTCCTGGACCTCATGTTCGAGAAGGACGCGCTCGCTGCGGTCCGGA
>JBAIYC010000502.1:0-2839 GCA_037916085.1 Nitrospirota bacterium
TCCTTGCCCATGAGCCGCTCGAAGGTGTCCCCCGTGGCCTTGTGGTCCACGACCTGCACCTTCATGAGCGAGCGTGTCTTCGGGTTCATCGTCGTTTCCTTGAGCGTCTCGGGGTTCATCTCGCCCAGTCCTTTGAAGCGGCCCACTTCGTACTTCTTCCCGTTCAGCCTGGCAAGAACCTTGTCCTTCTCCATCTCGTCCATGGCGTAGAAGACCTCCTTGCCCGCCTCGATGCGGTAGAGGGGCGGCATGGCAAGGAACACATGGCCTTTGTTGATGAGCTCCGGCATGTACCGGTAGATGAAGGTCAGGAGCAGCACGCTGATGTGCGCGCCGTCCACGTCGGCGTCGGTCATCAGGATGATGCGGTTGTAGCGGAGCTTGTTGATGTCGAAGTGGCTCCCCACGCCGCAGCCCAAGGTGGCCAGCAGGTTCTTGATCTCGTTGTTCGATTGAATCTTCTCGAGCGATGCAACCTGCTCCACGTTCAGGATCTTTCCTCGGAGCGACAGCACGGCCTGGTTCTTCCGGTCCCGCGCCATCTTGGCCGAGCCGCCCGCCGAGTCCCCTTCGACGATGAAGAGCTCCGACTCCTCCACCTTGTTCGACGAGCAGTCGGCGAGCTTGCCCGGCAGGTTCAGTTTGAGCGTCGACAGTTTCCGGGTGACGCTGTCCTTGGCCGCCCGGGAGGCGAGCCTTGCCTCAGCAGCAAGGAGCACGCGCTTCACCACAGCATCCGCCATGGTGGGATTCGCGAGCAGATAAGCCTCGCAGGCGTTCTTCACCGAGTTCTCGATGGGCGATGCGATCTCGGGGTTGTTCAGTTTCTCCTTGGTCTGGCCCTGGAACTGCGGGCTCTTGACCAGGACGGAGACGATGCCGTAGAGCCCCTCGTACACGTCCTCGGGTGCGATGGCCTTGATGTTCTTCGGGATCAGGTTCTTGCGTTCCGCGTAGGCACGCACCGCCTTGGTGAGCCCGGCCCGCATGGCCAGCTCATGGGTCCCGCCGTCGGAGGTATTGATCGAGTTGGCGTAGGAGTGGATCTCCATGTCCGTAGCCAGCGTCCAGTGGATGGCGCACTCGACCTTGAAATCGTCCTCCCTCTCGAAATAGAAAGGTTCGGCGTTCACCACCGTGGTGTCGGCGACGACCCGCTTGATGTAGTCCTGGATGCCGTTGTCGTACTTGAAGGTGACGGGCTTCTCGCCGTCGCGGACGTTCTCGATGGTGATCTTGAGGCCCCTGTTCAGGAAAGCCTTGCTCTCCGCGACCTCGAGGATGGTCTTGGCGTTGAAATGGGTCTTGGCGAAGATCTCCGGGTCGGGCCGGAAGAAGATCTCCGTGCCGTGGCCGTCCGTGGGCTTGCCTTTCTTGAGATTGCCCTTCGGCCTCCCGCGGGAGAACTCCTGCTTCCACTCGTACCCGTCCCGCCAGACAGTCGCCACGAACACCTCGGCGAGGGCATTCACGACCGAGGCGCCCACGCCGTGCAGTCCGCCCGAGGATTTGTACGCAGTGTGGTCGAACTTGCCGCCCGCGTGAAGCGTGCAGAGGATGGTCTCGATGGCGGGCCGCTTGGTCTTGGGGTGGATGTCCACGGGGATGCCGCGGCCGTTGTCCGTGACGGTCACACCGCCGTCCTTCTCGATCCTGAGCGTGATCTGGGTGCAGAAACCGTTCAGAGCCTCATCCACCGCATTGTCCAGCACTTCCCAGACGAGGTGATGAAGCCCCCGCACGTCCGTCGTGCCAATGTACATCGCCGGCCGCTTGCGGACCGGTTCGAGCCCTTCGAGGACGGTGATATCCTTCGCTGTATACGTAGCTGCCAAACAGGACCTCCGCAAGAAGAAGACAGATGACAGATATTCAGAAGACAGACGAACAAGGACCGATCTGCTGTCTGTCGTCGGTACTCTGTCCTCGTGCGTCTGTCTCTATTCGGCGCAGATTATAAATCACGAATGGCGATAAAGCAAGACGTACTTTCCGCGGAAGGGGTGCGAAGGCGTTACGCCGGCTGCGGGACGAGAGAGGCACGGACCCGGCCGGTAAGTTCATTCATGAGCTCCCGGACCGGGAGGATGCGGTCGATGCGGCTCGCGTTGGTGCCAACGGTGTACAGCGGCTCTTCCACGTCCCGGTTGTAGCCTGCAGAGCTCAGGAGTCCGTTGCAGATGCAGAAGTGATGGAGGTTCGATTCCTTGGCCGGGCACTTGGTGTACTTGCCCTCGGCATCCTTCAGGAGGACATACCCCTTGTCGCACTTCGGTTTCCGGAGGTGCTTCATCGCAGAAACGTACATGGGCGACTGCTTGATCACCCGGAACGGAAGCCCGCAGGGAGAGCCCGGGTCATGTCCGACGATGATGTCGTCCTCGGTGCATTTCACCACTGCACCTTTGTACTCCGCCGATGCGCTGCTCTCCTCGGTGGCGAGAAAGCGCGTGCCCATCTGGACACCGTCGGCGCCCATCTTGATGAACCGCACGATGTCGTCGTGGGTATAGATACCGCCGGCAACGACGACCGGAATGTTCCCATACTTCATCGCCATGTCCTTCACCGGCGGCAAAAGGTTCTCCAGCCTGTTCGACTCGAGGTCCACCTGGTCGATCTTGAATCCGAGATGGCCGCCTGCCAGCGGCCCTTCCAGCACCACGGCATCGGGCCGGTAGCCGAACTTCTCCCACTTCCTGCAAATGAGGTCGAGCGCCCGTGCCGATGAGACGATCGGCACCAATGCAGTGTCCTTCGGAGCCTGAATCCCCGGAAGCGAGAGCGGAAGCCCTGCGCCGGAGATGATGGCATGAGCGCCGGCATCCAGCGCGCCGCG
>JBAIYC010000503.1:0-1973 GCA_037916085.1 Nitrospirota bacterium
TGGGGTCGGAGCTCCGCAGGCCGCTCGGCATCGCCATCGTCGGAGGGCTGATCTTCAGCCAGATGCTGACGCTCTACACGACGCCGGTTGTCTACCTCTATCTTGACCGCTTCAGACTCTGGTTCGAGGGCATCAGGGGAAAGCGACGGGGTAGACCTGCGAGAGTTGTGAGCAGCGACGCGGAAGATCCGCAAAGAACACGGTAGTTCCTGCCTCGATTCATGAGAAGGATGAAACAGCTCGGGCCTCATCCGGCTTCCCCTGCCCTTGCCTGTTGCCCAAGTACCAGAAAAGCTTCCTCCTCTGCCCGGGCCACCATTCAGACTCCGGACCTCGCAAACACCTTCCCTAGCCATTTCACGTCGGAAGAAGAGCGCGCTATGATTTAACTAGATGAGGGTCTTCGAAAGGGAGGCAGGGTGATGAACATGACAATGACAACGATGAAGACAGCGCGTTCGGCGCCGCAGACAAGGACAATTCCCGCAGAGATGAAGGCGGCTGCGATGGAGCGGTTCGGATCGCCCGGAGTGCTTAAGCTCCGTACGATCCCGGTCCCGCAGCCAGGGCCCGGCGAGGTGCTGATCGAACTGCACGCTGCAGGCGTCGGCGTCTGGGACGCCTCGGTCCGGGACGGTTCCTGGCGACCCCACGGCCGCGCCCGGTTCCCGCTCGTTCCAGGAACGGACGGCGCGGGGATCATAGCGGCGAAAGGGCCGAGGGTCCGTCGATTCGATATTGGCGACCGGGTCTGGGCCACCGATTATGCGAACCCGAAGAACGGGTTCTATGCCGAATACATCGCCGTGAACGTCGAGAACGTCGGGATCATGCCGCGCCGGTTCGATTTTCTGGAAGCGGCCTCCGCGATGGTTACGGGGCTCACCGCGCTCCAGGGCATCGACGACGCCCTCCGGGTGCGGAGAAATGAGACCGTGCTGGTCTTCGGCGCCACAGGAGGCGTGGGAACCCTGGCGGTCCAGTTCGCAAAGCGCAGGCATGCCCGTGTCATTGCCACCGCAACGGGCGGCGATGCTGCCGCGCTGGCCAGAACCCTGGGAGCGGACGCTACATTCGACGCGCGAAACGCCGGAGCGATCGATGAGCTGAGGGCGCTTGCACCCGAAGGGATCGACGCGGCCCTTGTGCTTGCGGGCGGCAGCGGTCTGGAGTCATGCCTGAACCTGGTGAACGCTGGGGGACGCATCGCCTATCCGAACGGTGTCTGGCCCGAACCCGCGAAACGCCGGAAGGTCCAGGTGATCTCCTACAACGCGGAGTCCGGCCACCGCGCCTTCGATCGGCTGGAACACGCAGCGATCGAAGCAAGGCTCAAGGTCCCGATCGCTGCCACCTTCGCGCTCGAGGAAGCGGCGCACGCGCACGAACGGCTTGCCAGAGGGCACATCCTGGGAAGGATCGTCCTGCGGATACAGGGCAGGAGCACCTGACAGATACCAGGCCCGCTCCCGTGACGCCGCCGTCGCCAGCGCCAGCTCATCCGGAAACGATGCTCCCCGGCTCTATCTGCAGGACAGGTCCTTTTCCATGATCGTGACGGAATGGGAATGATATCGGGTCTGCTCTTTTACGGTCCAGCCCAGCTTCTCATAGAACGGTCCGACAAGAGCAGCATCGGTCGTGAACAGACACAGTCTGTCTATGCCCAGTTCGGCCGCCTTCGCTTCCGCGGTCTCCACGAGACGCGAGCCGATCCTCCTCCTCCGCCACGGCCCTGCCACATAAAGACTCGTAAGCCAGTACGACAGATCGCTCCTTGTCTCCATGTCGAAGGTCGTGAGCGACACGGTGCCGACAGGCTTCCCGGCCTCGAAAGCAACGAACGTAAGGGGAAGCTGCTTCCTGTTCCCCCGCTCCCGCAGGAACAGGACGACGCCCTGCAGCGTCATCTCCGGATAGAGATAGGACCATTCCTTGAATATCCACGCGGCAAGGATCGGCACGACTTCCGG
>JBAIYC010000504.1:0-2180 GCA_037916085.1 Nitrospirota bacterium
ACCTACGACCGGTCCACCTGGGCCTACGAGACCGGGCGGGACGGGTATGCCAGGACCGACACGACCCTGCAGCACCCGCGCTGCGTGCTGAACCTCATGAAGAAGCACTACTCCCGCTACACGCCGGAGATGGTAAGCACCATCTGCGGCACGCCGAAGGAGAAGTTCCTTCAGATCTGCGAGCTGCTGGCCGGCACGAGCGTCCCCAACCGCACAGCCACGTTCCTGTACGCCCTGGGCTGGACCCAGCATTCGGTGGGCTCCCAGATGATCCGCACCGCGGCCCTGGTTCAACTCCTCCTGGGCAACGTCGGTATGCCCGGCGGCGGCGTGAACGCCCTCCGGGGCCACTCCAACATCCAGGGGCTCACGGACCTGGGGCTTCTTTCCAACCTCCTGCCCGGGTACCTGACGCTTCCGAACGAGAAAGAGACGGACTACCACGCCTACATCGACAAGCGCACCTTGAAGCCCCTCAGGCCCAACCAGTTCAACTACTGGTCGAACTATCCCAAGTTCCATGTGAGCCTCATGAAGGCCTGGTGGGGCGACATGGCGACCAAGGAGAACAACTGGCGCTTTGACTGGCTGCCGAAACTCGACATGGAGTACGACATCCTGCGGCAGTTCGAGCTGATGCACCAGGGCAAGATGAACGGCTACTTCTGCCAGGGCTTCAACCCCCTTGGCTCGATCCCCAACAAGGCCAAGCTGATCGAAGGCTTGTCCAAGCTCAAGTACCTGGTGATCATTGACCCCCTGGCCACGGAAACTTCGTGCTTTTGGGAGAACTACGGCGAATTCAACGATGTGGACCCCGCAAAGATCCAGACCGAGGTGATCCGGCTCCCCTCGACCTGCTTTGCCGAAGAGAACGGATCGCTCACGAACTCCGGCCGCTGGCTGCAGTGGCACTACAAGGGCGCAACCCCGCCCGGAGAGGCCAGGGCCGATGCCGAGATCATGGCAGGCATCTTCCTCAAGCTGCGGGAGCTGTACAAGAAGGAAGGGGGCGCGTTCCCCGACCCCATCCTGAACCTCACCTGGGGCTACAAGATTCCCCACGCCCCCTCTGCGGAAGAGCTTGCGAAGGAGTACAACGGCAAGGCACTTGCCGACCTGCACGATCCCAAAGACAAGAGCAAGGTCATCGTGCAGAAGGGCCAGCAGCTGGACGGCTACGCCCAGCTCAAGGACGACGGTACGACCGCCTGCGGCTGCTGGCTGTTCTCGGGCTCCTGGACCGAGAAGGGCAACATGATGGCGCGTCGCGACAACTCCGATCCGTCAGGCCTCGGCAACACGCAGAACTGGGCCTTCTCCTGGCCCGCGAACCGGCGGATCATGTACAACCGGGCCTCCTGCGACCCGAGCGGCAAACCCTGGGATCCGAACCGGAGACTCATCTGGTGGGACGGCGCAAAGTGGACCGGTGTGGACGTGCCGGACTTCAAACCGGACTCCCCTCCCAGTGAAGGCATGAACCCCTTCATCATGCAGCCCGAAGGCGTGGGCAGGCTGTTCGCACTGGACAAGATGGCGGAAGGGCCGTTCCCCGAACATTACGAGCCCTTCGAGACGCCCATCGACACGAACCCCTTGCACCCGAAGGTGGTGAGCAACCCCGCGGCGCGGGTGTTCAAAGAGGACTGGGAGGCTTTCGGCAAGAGCAAAGACTTCCCCTACGCGGCGACGACCTACCGCCTCACCGAGCACTTTCACTTCTGGACCAAGCATACGCGGCTGGCGGCTATCATGCAGCCGGAGCAGTTCGTGGAACTCGGCGAGGAGCTGGCCAGGGAGAAGGGCATCAAGGCCGGCGACTGGGTGAAGGTGTGGTCCAACCGGGGCTTCATCAAGGCAAAGGCGGTGGTGACCAAGCGCATCAGGCCGCTGACCGTGAACGGCAAGACCGTTCATCACGTCGGCTTGCCGATCCACTGGGGCTTCAAGGGGCTCACGAAGAAAGGCTTCCTGACCAACACCCTGACGCCGTTCGTCGGCGACGCGAATTCGCAGACCCCGGAGTTCAAGTCCTTCCTCGTCAACATCGAGAAGGCATAGGAGGCGGAGTATGGCACTTCAATCGCTTGACATTACCCGCCGGTCGGCGACCAACACGCATCCCCCGGGACAGCGCACGACCCCGGAGGTGGTGAAGCTGATTGACGTCTCGAAAT
>JBAIYC010000505.1:0-8460 GCA_037916085.1 Nitrospirota bacterium
GCGCCGCTGCTGGTGCAGTCGCAGGCGCTGGTGCCACCACTGGTGCCGCTGCAGGTGCCGCTGCAGGTTCCGCTGCCGGTGCTGCTACCGGTGCCACTGTCGGTGCCGGCTCACTCACTGGAGCAGCATCCTGGGGCGCTGCGAGGGTGCCCTGGGGACCAAACAGCATGAGCAGACCGACACACGCACTCACGATAAGCCATCCATACCTTAGAGACCAGTTCATCTGTATTCCTCCTTATCATCATGCGTTAATTTCAGTAATAATACAGATCAACGATCATCAATCATGTGAGCATGCAACCAACCATTACGGTGATCATCGCAAGCACCTGCAGATCGCTCATCTCGTTCCTTTATGGCTTGATTCTGCATACATAAGATACCGGTATAAGTATCACCAGGATAAGCACAACTGCCGTTGCGATCATCAACATGACGTTCGGTTGGTCGCGCAACTTCTCCAGGACCGGCTGGCGACCTGCATTTTAAAAACTTGGCAGCAAGAGCGCGATCTGAGCACGGACCTGATATGCGGGACGTACCGCATCGGCTGGCAATTCTCTTTCTGTTCACTGCATCAAAAAGCAGCCAGTCTCCTTTTCCTGCCTCCTCTATTTTTCAGGAAATGCATTGAGCTGGATCATTGCCTGAAATGCTGTAGGCATGGTACTGGAAATATCACCAAACCATTTCTTATAGATCGGTACTATGTCTTTTGTCCGATAGAGCTGCGCTATGACACGGTCTGCGACAAGACGAAAGTCCGCGTCATTTCTCCGAACGGCCAAAGCAAAAGATTCATCGGAGAACGTGTTGGGCAGAATGGAAAAGGCATCCGGATTGGCCGCTTTCCTTACCTGACCGATAAGTACGATCTGTTGTTGAGCAAGAGCGTCGATCTTCCCTTTCTCCAACGCCTTGATCCCATCACTCGTTGTATCGAGCATGACAATATCGGCAACTACACCGGTCTCTTTGAAAAGGTCCTTCACCGAATCGACCATTGTTGTCCCTTTGACAACCCCGATCTTCTTTCCGGAAAAGTTGTTCATGATCTTCGTCTGCTTCAAGGTCATGAACGTAGTGCCGGTAATGAATGTAGGCAGGGTAAAGTCAACGACTTCGCTGCGAGAGAGCGTTTTAACCGTTGAACCGCATAACAGGTCGATCTTGTTGCCGGACAATGCATCAAAGCGGTCTGATGCCGTCACCGGTACATATTCGACCTTTACATTTCCACCGATCTTCTTTTCAACCGCGGTCACGATTATTTTACAGATATCAAGTGAGTATCCGTCCGGTATGCCGTCCTTCCCCAGAAATGACATCGGCGGATGGTCCCGACGATAACCAATTTTGATCGTTCCGGTCTTTTTGATCTGTAAAAGCGTTCCTGTCAATTCTTGGGCTGATACGGGGGTAACGAGAACTGCGAATAGTACAATGGTTGCCAGTATGCCTCTCATCGTTGCTTTCTCCTTTTCCGGATTATCGTGAGTTCGCGACCATTCCTGCAATACCGGTATTCCATCATGCTTGGTTCGCAGTTTGCTGAGCGTTCCTGCGGCCAAGCCAGAAGGAGGGCGGCAGCGCAAGCATGACCATCAACATCACGGTCACGCTTACCATGACACGCACTTTTGGATCGGCAAAGAGCTGGCTAGCGAGTAGCATTGATATGCTGGCATTACGCGCTCCGCGCCAAAAGCCCATTGGCGCACGTGTGCCACGCCTCCAAGCAGATAACCAACAAGAAGATCACTTCATGTATTCGTCAACTATTGCCGCCGCATTCAGAAGCCCGGTGATCTTGATCCAACGGTTGTCCGATGAAGTGCGGATCAAGGTAAAATAATTGTAAGACATTTCCTTCAACCCGAAAGCCTTCATAATGGCAGCGGTATCTTCAGGGCTCCCTGAAAGAAAATCCCATCCTGGTTTTGCATGAAACGTTTTCAGATACCCCATCATGACCTGTGGCGTATCATGTTCGGGATCAATGGAAATGGATACAAGCTGGACCTTCAGGGTATCCGGCGCAAGCCTGTTCTGCACATTTGCGAACGTAGACGAAAGGACAGGACAGATGGTTGTACAGGAGCTATAGATAAAGGCAAGCATAACTGGTTTGTTAGTCTGTAAAAGGCTTTTGAGGCTCACCTTCATTCCGTTCTGGTTTGTCAGAACGACATCCGGCACCACGTAATGCTCGATGCTTTTCTGGTTCTTTTGGCTGCCGGCTTCCGCCCAACGCCCAAAGAATGCAAAAATAAGGGCGCTCAGCAGGACGGCAGCGATGATCATCAGACGATCCTTTGACATGACCGTGCATCCTCATCGCGGAAAGATGTCTGATCTTCACGGACCCCCTGTGGTCACCCGCGTGCGCTGACGTATGCCGAAACGGTCTATTCCACCGGATACCCCAGCTTCATCCAGAGAAAGATACCGTCTCTCATGACATAGACCTTGCGAAATCCATGCATGATGGCTGCGTTCGCTGCGTTGGCGGACCGCCGGGATTCCGGCCCGGCGCAATAGAAGATCAGCAACGTGTTCTTGTCCTTCGGGAGGAACCGGGCAATATCCTCGTTATCGATATGCACCGCACCGGGGATACTATGCTCCACCCATATCTCCTTGACATTGACATCATAGACCACAACGCCCGAACGTTCTTTGAGGCGGGCTACCTCTGCCATGGGGATCGGCTGAAAATAGTCTTCCGCAAGAAGAACGGCGGGAAGAACCAGAAGGATGAAGAGCGAAATACCCTGTTTCACAATAGACCTCGCTACCGTTGTCCCCTACCGTCATCTTGTCCGGGAGAGGTTGATTCCACGGGATATCCTGCCTTGACCCAGGCGAAGATACCGTCCCTCATAACGAAAACCCTCCGGAATCCGAGCAGGACCGACTGGTTTGCTGCAATACCGCTCGCCTCACAGAGAGGCCCCGCGCAATAAAAAATGAGGACAGCCTGCCTGTCCGTTGGCAGGTACCTGGCCAGATCCGGGCTCGTGACATGTACGGCTCCGGGGATATGATGCTTCGCCCATACCTCCTGAACATTGACATCCAGAAGAACAACGCCAGGTGCGTTCCTGAGCCTGGCAACCTCTGCCATGGGAACCGGCTGGTAGTAATCACCGGCAAAGGACGCCGTCGCAAGAAACATCAGGAGTATTGCGAAACGTTCCATAGACGATACTCACGTGGGACAGGCGGAACCAACGATGAACAACCACGCCGATGGGAAGAGCAGACGGTTCAGTTCGCAAGCGGTCGGCCCAGCGTACCACTCGCCGGGCCGTCCGTGGAACATTCTCACTGCCGTGACCCTTTGGTGCCTGTCAGTGCGGCATTGGCTCCTTTGACCAGCGTTTCGGCTTCCTTCACCTTCTTCAGGGTGTAATCGGGAGCGTGCACGCCCGAAGAACCGTCCTTCTCGATGCCGGAGATAATATCTTTGGCCTGATTGACCATTACCTGGACCTGCGCCTTTTGCGCCTGTGAGAGTTTTGCCGAAGCAAGCTGCGGTTCGAGCTTGGCAAGAGACTCATTGAGCCCCTTGATGCCGTCCTTTACCGGTTTCTGCCACGTGACCACGACGTTGTAGATCTGCTTCTGGTCGGTAAAGTGCAGCGCTTCCGGCAGCTGCGACTGTGCCGCGCTGTGGCAGCCGGCGTTGTTCAGGACATTGCCATCACTGAAGCTCGTCCGGCCGCAGGACCACATCAGGTCGATATAGGGTTTGCCGTCCTTCTTGGCTAGGCGCCAGGGACCGTTAAAATCACGTCCCTTGCCTTCCGGAGGGTTGAGGGTCTTTTCATCAGGCGACACATTGATCTTCCAGATGTGGCTGGCGCGGGTATTGTCAAAGCCGCCTTTGTCGGGATACTGGATCGTTCCGAAATTCTCGCAGCTCATCATGACCGGCATATGGCAGCTGGAGCACCGGTGCGTGCCGTGGAACTGGTTGTTCTTGAAGAAGGCGGCCTGGGTGGTGTGACAGTCCTGGCACTGTTTCTTGAGTCCTGGCACGGTGTAGGCATCTCTCCAATCGTTCGCGGTCACTTCATGGGGATCATGACAGGTGCCGCACCGCATCCCCTTTTGATAGTGGACGGAGTAAAAGTCCTGCGAACCTTCCGTCCCGCAAGAGGGGCAGCGGGTCTTGAAGTAGGAGCTGAGCTGGTGCTTCGGGTCCTTTTGGGCCTCGTCCTCGTTATAGGCAAAACGCTGGTGGCACCGCTCGCAGTTGGACGGCATGCCTAATCCGCGCGCGCCGAGCAGGTGAGCGCCGGCGCCGTGGCATTCTTCGCAGCTGATCCCCTTGTTGATCGTGTGCTTGCGCAGTTCATCCGGCTTGCCGAGAGCGGCCATGAGCTCCTTCTGGTTCTTGAAGTCGAATTTGAAGCTATGGCACACCTCACAGTAAGAACTGGCTGGCTGGAACAGCATCGTCTTCCGGTATTGGGCTCCGTAGGAGGTCACGCCCCACACGCTGGAACCGTTGGCGCCGAAGTCCTCGAGCTTGGTCGGGAAGCCCGGCACGTACGCAGCGATCTTCTTGGCCATCTCCGGGGTCAATGACTCTGCCCAATGTCTCGAATGCTGGTTGCCGCCTGCCACCAGTTTGCCGGTCCCGTCGCGCAGCAGGCCGTCTTCCACATGATAGGTTCCGCGCACCAGCCAGGCGTCAAGATATCCGTACTTGGTGCGAGGAGTGCCCACGATCGCGTAGACCACATCGGGCGTGATGCCCTTCGGAAGGATGGCCACGTCCTTGGTGCCGTACATGGGCGCGGTAACGTCCTTGTTCGGTGCTTCCACGATTTCATCGGGGAAACGGACTACCAGCGCATGGCGGGAACGAGCCCACTTCTCGTACTGGGCCGGATGACATTCGCCGCACTTCTTGGAGCCGACGAATTTGTTCGGGAGGTCCAGGATCGACTCCATGCCCAGCCGGTACGTCATGGCTGTAGGCATATTGACCTTCTTGGCGTAGTCTTTGCCGCCCCCGAACTCGACGAACTCCTCTTCACGGTCACTGATCGAGTACTTGCCGACCAGGCGGCCATCCTTCTCGTACTTGAAGATCGGATGGTTCTTTTTCAAGAAATCATAGAATTCTTTCTCCTGCTCTACATACCCTTCCAGGGTGCGCACTTCAGCGGCTCCTGTTGTGCCCTGCCCTTTGGATTCCCCTTTTTCACTCGCCTGTACGAGCGGCAACGATAGCAGCGGCACACAAAAGACTCCTAGGACAATGATATGTTTCAGTACCCGTTTCATGTTGCCCTCCTTTCGTGCTTATGAGCTCCGTCTCTGCGCCGGAAATGCGGCGCAGATGCTCTTTTCCGGCTCAGCCCACCTGCTCTTCGGGAGATGTTGTCAAGGACCGGAAGGGTCCTCATATTTCTACCGTGCGCTCCCAGAGGGATTCTGGATACCCATCGTGTCTCTATGGCTTGATCCCCCATACATAAGACACCGATATGCGTCTCACCAGAATTAATATAGTCACTGTAGCGAGCATCAACATTACGTTCCATTGATTGCGAAACACATCAGCTGCACGGACTACCGCATAAGTGTAAGCATAACCTGCAGAAGCAGAATCTTCATTATGGTTCCCGTCGGGAAGGTCATCGCATAGACGACGTCGGTGCGGTCGCTCGCCGTGAGCTTTGAGGCGAACACCAGCTGGGCAGGGTTGGCGGCCACACCGCAGGTTGCGCCGAGCAGCTCGTCGAACCGCAGCCTAAACAAAAAGTGCCCGGCGACCAGATTGACGATCACCGCAACGAGCACGACGGCGGCGCCCAGGCCAAGGAAGAGCAACCCGGTCTGCTGCACCGTCTCGACGAACTTCGGCCCCGAGGTCATGCCGACCTGCGCAAGAAAGACCGTGAGGCCGAAATTGCGCAGGATGATATTGGACGAGAGCGGCATGGTCCAGACCCAGCTCCCGGTCCGGCCCAGCCGGCCGAGGATCAGCCCCACAACGAGCGGACCGCCCGCGACGCCGAGACTGAGGGTGCCCAGTCCGGGGACCGGGATCGGAAGCACGCCCAGGAGCACGCCGAGCGCCATGCCGACCCCCAGGGCCATATAGCTGAACTCGGTGGTGCCCTTGATCGAGTCGCCGAAATAGCTGCGCACCGCATCCCGGTGCGCGCGGCGGACCATCACGCCAACGCGATCTCCGAACTCGAGAACGAGGTCAGGCCGCGGAAGAAGATCGGCGTCACCGCGCCGTACATGCATGACGGAAAACTCGGAAACCCCCGGTATGTGGAGGTCTGCCAGCGATAGTCCGACCACTGCGGACCGGGAAACAAAGAGCCGGAAATAGTCCAGGTCCCCGCGGTCTCTGGTGATCCCGCCGGCAGCAAACTCCCCGATGTGCGTCCGTGCTTTCTCGAACGCCTCCTCAGACTCGCCGGCCAGGGCTACGATGTCATTCAGCGCAAGGGTCATGTCCGGCGCAGGCACCCGGTTCTCATTCCCCTGCCGGACAATGAAGATCCTGACGCCGGACGGCAGCTCGGCGCTGATCTCGGCAAGCGGCCGGCCGATGATCTGCGGGTTGCGCACCACGACTTCCCGAAGGTCGAGAGCCGGCCCCGCGGGTGTCAGCACCTTCTTCTTGAGCCATACGCTGGCGAAATACATGCAGAGAAGTGGTGCGATGAAGCCGAAGGGATAGGCCACGCTGTAGCCAAGGGCCGGGTCGTTGTTGCCAACCGCGCTGATCGCGGCCTGCAGGGCAGGCGTGCTGGTCAGCGCACCGCAGAACAGTCCTGCGACGGCCGCCGGAGAGACCGCGAGCGCGGCATAGGCCAGAGAACATATACCGATCCCGGCCAGGTGCGACAGCAGCACCAGCCCGTTCGCCTTCAGGCCGAAGGGGCTTGCCACACCGCTGAAGAACTGCTTCCCGTACTGGATCCCGATCCCGTAGACGAAGAGGACCAGCCCGAGCGAGCCGACCAGCGCAGGCGGGGCGGCCTTGGGCGCGAGCATCCCCGCCCCCAGTCCGACGAAGAGCACCGCGCCTGCGCCCAGGGCAAAGCCGCGAATGCTCACTCCACCGACGGCGTAGCCGAGGCCGATAACGATGAAAAGCGAGAGCAGCGGCTGCTGTTCCATGAATGTTTTGAGCATATCCATCCCGATTTTTCTCCTCCCGGGCACGACCCGCGTGCCAGCTAGCTCACTATCCAGCCATGACACGTAATTTCTTAATGAGATATGACGGCCGGCGGCGGCACACAGGTGCCGCCCCTCATGACCGCCTTGACCGCCGGGACCAGGTCATCCACCGCTCTTCTCTTCAGAACGATGCCGTTCGCCCCCGCATCGATGCACTCGCCGAACGCCGCCTGCTCGTCGTGGATGCTCAGGATGATGAGCTTGATCCGGGGAAAGGCCGTCTTCATACGGCGCACGATGTTGAGCTCCCTGGTGACCGGTAGCGAAAGGTCCGCGACGATCAGGTCCGGATTGAGTTTTTCTGCTGCTTCCATGAGAGAGGCTTCGTCGGCGACCATGAAGACCGTATCGAACAAGTCCTCCAGCAGCTTGCGGACGCCTTCCAGCATGTTCTGATGATTATCGGCCAGAAGCACTTTGCCCTGTTTCATAGTCCTCGCTTTCGCATGCTTCACGGTTAAGAACGAGATCTGCAACAGGCATGAATGAACAAAATAAAGATAGACGAAGATAGCAGGAACAGTAACTGGGAAAATTACGGGTTTTTTCCGGAGGCTTTCAGCGGGACTACTGGTGACAGGAAGTGCTACTTTGTTATGATGCCGAGCCGAACGGCATAGCGGACCAATTCTGCGGCGTTCTTGAGGCCAAAGTCCTTCATGATGCGGTATTTGTGGAATTCCACGGTTCTCGAGGAGATACAGAGCAGATCGGCGATCTCCTTTGCCGACTTGCCTTCTGCGAGCAGCTGCACGATCTCACGCTGGCGCTCGGTCAGCCTGGTGGAAACGTCCCGCTGCGTGGACCGCTCCTTGGTCTGCCGCCTCAACTCGCCCTCCAGCAGGGGCGTTACAAAGGTCTTTCCACGGAGAGCGCTTCGAATCGCTGTGACCAACTCGGTCGGGGCTGAGTGCTTGAGAACGTATCCCGAAGCCCCTGCTTCGAAGGCGCTGACCGCATAGGTCACATCGGGGTGCATGGTAAGGAAGACGATCTTGATCTCGCCGTGGGCCTTCTTGATCTGTCGGACGGAATCAATACCATTCAGGAGCGGCATGGAGATGTCCGCCACGATCACGTCGGGCCGAAGCTTTTCCGCTGCGGCAAGCAGCGCGCGGCCGTCCTCGACGGTCCCGACAAGCTCGAACTCCGGCTCCAGCAGTCCTTTGAGCCCTTCGGTCACGATCTTGTGATCATCAGCCAGGAGAACACGCGGACGGCTCATGCGCTGCC
>JBAIYC010000506.1:0-3669 GCA_037916085.1 Nitrospirota bacterium
GTCTTCTGAAGGATGGTCCCCAGGATGTCCGCAGCCGCCTCGCCGATCCCCAGGACCTTCGAAGGCGTCTTGTTCTGGAAGTTCACCACGCCGACCCGGAGCTTCGGGCCCTGGTATGCCTCGACATCCGACGTCGTCTTGGCCAGTTCCTTGGACGTGCCCGTGAGCGTCGTGTCATCCTTCACCGCACCGGACATGCTCGGCCCGCACCCCGTGGCCCAGAGCATGCTTGCTGCAATCATCATGACCAGCATCAGCCGTACTGCTGCTTTCATTCCAAACCTCCTTGGTTCCCTGTGGTAGTCAGTGTCTTTCCTATTTCCCCTGATTCTCGGCCGGCATCATGATCTCCGCGAAGCTCTTGGCCTCGGTGTAGCCTTGCGGGATCTCGAAGACCGACGCGGGCGACGACTTGAGCACGACCTTCTTGAGCTCCGTCGTCATCTTGAAGTCCTTGTTCTCCACCTCGCTCCGGATGGTCATGCCTCCCAGGTCCTTCGCGTTCCAGATGAACCCCTCCTGCGTTGTTCCGTCCTTGGTCGTGATAACGACCTTGTATTTGTCGCAGGGATGGCCGTCGATCGCCTCGGACCCGACCTTGGTCTTGTCGACCTTCGGCTTCTCGCCCGGCTCCGCGGTCTCGCTATGGACGACGTACCTCTGGACGTTGGGATAGAGCGTATAGCCGGTCTTCTTGTCGCCGCGGTTCAGCACGGTCATCTTGCTCATGGGCGATTGCTCCGCGTTCTTTGCGCCCGAGGCGGCCATCATCTGGGTCATGTCCATTTCCATCTTCATCTTGGGACCGGTGATCCACAGCGGCGCATCGAAGACCCAGCTCTGGTTGTTCCCCTTGTTGAGGCTCACGGAGTGCACGACGGCGGTAAAGTCCTTCCTGCCCTCCCAGTCCATGTAGCCGAAGGACGGCGGCTCGGGCGCCTTGATCTCCGGCATGGCGACTTTGACCGCCGGTGGTACAACGGCAGCTACGGCCATACCCGGCCCCCAGGGCACGTTGTCGGTGACCAGGCGGGCAAGCTCCTTGGACTCATAGTCAAGATGGATGCCCAGGGCCTTGGTGAAGAGCTTGGCTCCGAGTCCCGTGATCATCGATTGCTTCGTATCCTGGTTCGTGGTCGTGCTGGAAAGCAGCACCCAGGGCGCTTCCTTTTCCCGGGCGTCTGACACCCGCGCGCCCAGCCTGACGAGCCCGCTCGCCGTAGCGGACGTGCCCTGTTCGCTCTTGACGCCAAGGCCGCGCTGCCAGACCGGCTGGCCCGTTTGAGTGTTCACAAGGCTGAACTTGCCACGGACCTTCCTGGCATTGTAGACGCCCAAGGTCGTTTCGTCGAAGTCCATGAGCGTCCCGTAGAGAACGCCCTCGACGCCCAGCGCCTCGCCGAGCTTCTGGGGCGTGGTCAGGTCGAGCTGGCCGCCGAGATTGATGCCCATCTGGTCGCGGAGGATCTGGTCCGTCTCCTTGATGTCCTGGACGACATAGGAGCGGTTCGTCAGGGCCTCGGCCATCTTCTTGCGGACGACGTTCGGACCGTCCACGTCATCGGTGTCGTTCTTCATGGGAAGGACAGCCACGCGCTTGAGCGGATTGGAGGGATCGGTGGGAAGACGCGGATGAGGGAGGGTACAGCCGGCCGCCATCGACACGAGCACGAGCAGCAGAAGCACGACCGGCCAGCGGAACAACTCCCTCATCGTCTCCTCCTCAAGACCGTTTCACGGGCGGTACTCCCGGCCCGCGCGAACAGCAGCACATTTCATCGTACCGTAAGTTGCAGAGTGTGTCAAGCCAGCACTGCGACGCCCAGAGTCACGGAGACAAGAAGACTCGCTATCGTGAGCCCCCGGGAAGTTCTGCCATTCTCGGCGCTAGAAACGCCACCCGATGACCAGGTTGACGATGCCACCGCTTCCCTTGACCTTTGCGTCATTCCAGAAACCTGAAGTATCTGTTATCTGGAAATTCCCGGTGAACGACTGCGCCCCGAGTTCGAGCCCGACCTGAAGGCCCGGTTTGCTGACCGTATAATAGCCTCCGAAGATCAGCTCCGCCGCTGTGTAACTTCCCTCCCTGACGCTCGACCCGAAGAAGCCGAGTGCCGTGGTGGGCTTTCCTGACCCCAGGTCAAACTCGACCCTGCCCTCCATGTGAAAGTTCTCATTGAACTTAATGCCGACACCGGCCGTAGCGCTCAGGCCCCCTGCATCGTATTCGACGTCCGTTGACGGGAAGAAGGCATCGCCAATACTTCCCTGATGAGACCTGCCGAAGATCCCGAAACCGCCGACAAAGGTCGCTCCTGCGTCCACCTGCTGGCTCACGACCAGTTCGACCTGAAAATTCCCGCCGCCGTTCTCGGTAGAGCTGCCTGTCGCTATGTTCGTGATCTCAACATCGTCGATCCCCGCGGAGCTTCCCAATTTCATGCGGACATCTGCGTTGATCTCCGCATATCCGCTGCTTGCTGTCATCAGGATACATGTGAACAGCGCCAATCCTGCCACTACCCACCGTTTCATGCTCATTACGATCTTCCTCCTCGGTTATGTGCTCGGCAACCAATCGACCAGCATGACTATATACCAAGTTGCAAAGAGACTGCAAGAGAGCATTGTGGTATTTTTCACGCTCCCCCCCGGCGCGCCTGCTCGTGCGCGAACTGTTTGCATTCTCCCTCCCTCCATGGTACCGTACCCGCCTATGAGCATGGAGGACATCCTCGGAGTGAACGGTGCGGTGGCGCGGGCAATGGGGCCGGCCTGGGAAGAGCGGCCCCAGCAGTTCCGCATGGCGGAAGCGGTCCGGAAGGCACTCCGGGGCGGCAATCACCTTATCGTCGAGGCCGGCACCGGAGTGGGCAAGAGCCTCGCCTACCTGGTGCCTCTCGTCCTCTGGGCGCGGGAGGAGGACTGCCGCGTCGTGGTTGCCACGTACACCAAGGCGCTGCAGCAGCAGATCGTCCAGAAGGACATCCCTTTCCTCAAGACGGTGCTCGGCGATTTCCGGGTGGCCCTCTGCGTAGGCGGCGAGAATTACCTCTGCCTGCGACGCTTTGACCAGCTCCGCACCGGCAGCCTCTACGAGCAGGCCGAGATCGAGCCGCTCAACAGGCTCTTCGAGTGGTCCACCCGGACCCGCACAGGTCTTCGGAGCGAGCTGTCCTTCGAGCCGACGCCGTCGCTCTGGGCCAAGTCCTGCCGCGAATCGGACCTCTGCTTCGGCAGGCAGTGCGCATATTACAAAGAATGCTTCTACCAGCGGGCGAAGCTTCTGGAGCAGCAGGCCCAGGTGCTTGTGGCGAACCACCATCTCTTCTTCGCCGACCTGGCGACGGGCGGGAACGTGCTGCCCCAGCACCGGGCCGTGGTCTTCGACGAGGCACACCAGATCGAGGACGTGGCCACGGACTACCTCGGCGTCGAGGTCTCGAACTACTCCGTCCGCTACCTGCTGGACAACCTGATCTCCCAGCGGACCCGCAAGGGGCTCCTCACCCGCCTTCGCGTCCAGGGACACGAGGCGCAGGCGTGCCGGGACATCGTGGATCACCTTCGGCTGACCGCCGAGAACTTCTTCCTGAACCTTCACGACGCGCTCCGTGCCGAACCGGTACTTCGCGTCCGGCGGGCCGGCATCGTGCCGGACATCCT
>JBAIYC010000507.1:0-16910 GCA_037916085.1 Nitrospirota bacterium
GCGCCTTCACCGGCGCCGAGGCGAGGAAGCTCGGGAAGCTCGAGCTTGCCGACAAGGGGACGGTGTTCCTCGATGAGATCGGCGACATGGACCTGGCTCTCCAGGCGAAGATCCTGCGCGTCATCCAGGAGCAGGTGATCGAGCGGGTCGGCGGCGGACGGCCGATCAAGATCGACGTGCGCATCGTGGCTGCGACGAACAAGGACATCGAGAAGGCGGTGGCGCAGAAGCTCTTCCGGGAAGACCTCTTCTATCGGCTGAACGTTTTCCCCATCACGATACCGCCGCTTCGAGAGCGGCGCGAGGACATCCCGCTCCTGGCCCAGACCTTTCTGACCAAGTATTCTGCCGAGGTGCGCAAGGGCCCGCTGACTATATCGGACGGGGCGATGGAGATCCTCGGTAAGTTTCCGTGGAAGGGGAATGTGCGGGAGTTAGAGAACGTCGTTGAGCGCGCGGTGATCTACGCCGAGGGCGGGAAGATCCGACCGCAGGACCTGGGACTCAAGGAATCGAGCATCACCGAAGCACTGGCCGAAAACGTGCCCATGGACGGTCCGCTCCAGGCGGTCGCTGAGGCAGCCACGCGTATCGCCGAATCGCGCCGCATCCTGCAGGTGCTCAAGCAGACCGGCGGGAATAAGACGCGGGCGGCCGAGGTGCTGCAGGTGAGCTACAAGACGCTTCTTACGAAGATCAAGGAGTATCAGCTGGAGGAGAAAGATGCATGAAGAAAATCCTGTTCCCGAATCTCTCGGGAAGAGGACCACGGGGCTGGTTCTCACCGCTATCTTTCTGGTCCTCCTCATGCTGGCGATCTTTTCCACTGGTGAACTTGTCTGGGACTTGGGTTTCAGTTTTTATAGAATTTGGGGCGGAGTGTTTGCCATCCTCGGTTTCCTGATTCTCTATTTCTATTCCTTCAAAAACCCCAATTCCTTCTATGGACATTGTCTGGCAGCGAGGAAGCAGTTGTCTTCAAGAAGACTGCTTGACCGAGGGATTAGAAGTAGCGGCGGTTCATACCGCATTCTGATTGAAGAAACATTGGGGACCGGTTTTATTGTGGGTGGAATGACTTACACAATAACAAGGGATATCAATTATGTTATAGGGGCTCTCGCACTTAGCGTCTGGCTAATGAGATTAGAGAAGTATCGAACTGAAGACTGATGTCATGAATGTGATAACATGGTATCTATTTCAGTTGCTACCAAAAAAGAAATCGAAAAGCTCGTCAAGGAACTGAACGAGCACAGCTACCGCTACTATGTCCAAGATGCACCGGTGATTTCGGATGCTGAATACGACAAGCTCTTTCGTCATCTGAAGGAGCTTGAAGAGAAACATCACTACGTCCTTCCCGATTCTCCCACCCAGCGCGTCGGTGCACCGCCGCTCGACAAGTTTGAAAAGGTGAGACACGTCGAACCCATGCTCTCGCTCGACAACGCTTTCTCCCATGATGAGGTTCGCGAGTTCGACCAGCGGGTGAGGCGGTTCCTGAAGACGGATAAGGAAATAGAATATAGTGTTGAGCCCAAGTACGATGGGCTTGCCATGGAACTCTCCTATCGCGATGGCTTGCTGCATCATGCGTCGACGCGCGGCGACGGCGTTGAAGGCGAGGACGTGACGGCGAATATCAGGACCATCAAGGCCATCCCGCTCAAGATCGAAGGCGTCCATCCGGTGCCCGAACTGATCGACATCCGCGGCGAGGTGTTCATCGACATCAAGGAGTTCGAGGCACTGAACCGGGAACGTGAGAAGGCAGGTGAGCCGGCCTTCGCCAATCCCCGGAATGCTGCTGCAGGTTCGGTTCGTCAGCTCGATTCGTCCATCACCGCGGGCAGGAAACTTCACATGGCCTGCTACGGCGTGGGAGCAGTCAAGGGCGTCAGCTTCGAGTCGCAAGCCGCGCTCACACATTGGCTCAAGGCGGCTCATTTCCCGGTGCCGCTCATGTTCGATGTGGTGACCGGTGCCGAGAAGGTCATCGCCGCGATCAAGAGGATCGAGGAGCGTCGGGATAAGCTGCCTTTTGAGACGGACGGGGCGGTGATCAAAGTGAACGACTTTGCACTCCAGAAGGAACTGGGTATCAAGACGAGGGAGCCGCGCTGGGCAACTGCCTACAAGTTCGCAGCACACCAGGGCACTACAGTCATCGAGGACATCCTGGCGAGTGTTGGGCGAACTGGTTCGATAACACCAGTGGCGATCATGAAGCCGGTCAGGATCGGCGGCGTCACCGTTTCGCGTTCAACGCTCCACAATTGGGACGAGATCGAGCGGAAGGACATCCGCATAGGCGACACGGTGGTAATCGAGCGTGCAGGTGACGTGATCCCGCACGTGGTCACGGTCATCAAGGAGAAGCGCACGGGCAAGGAGCGTAAGTTCCCGCCCCCCAAGTCCTGTCCGGTCTGCGGCTCCCAGGTGGTCCGGGGCGAAGGTGCGGTGGCCTACCGCTGCATCGGCCTCAACTGCGAGGCCCAGGTGCTCGAAAAGATCTGCCATTATGCGTCCCGCGGTGCCATGGATATCGAGGGCCTTGGCGGAAAGAGCGTCGAGCTTTTGTACGAGAAGGGCCTGATCCATCACTTCGCGGACCTCTATAAGCTAAGGAAAGAACAGCTGCTCGAACTTCCCCGGTTTGCGGAGAAGTCGGCCCAGAACCTGATCGAGGCGATAGAGGCGAGCAAGAAGACGACGCTTGCCCGGTTCCTGTATGCGCTCGGAATCGAACATGTGGGGGAATACGCGGCCAAGCAACTGGCCAAGCACTTCGAACGTCTCGACGATCTCTATCGTGTCGAACGGGAACACATTCTGGATATCAAGCAGATGGGCGATACTCTTGCTGATTCCATCGCCGGGTTCTTCAGCGAGAAGGAAAACCTCCAGACGCTGGAGACGCTCAAGAAACTGGGGCTGAAGCTCGAAAATCCGGATTATGTGGGCGGCGGGAAGAAGGAGAGGGGAGTATTTGACGGCATGACCTTTGTCATTACCGGCACGCTGTCCCGGCCGCGAGAAGAGTTCGAGACGATGATCGAGAGGAATGGTGGCCGCGCCTCAGGCTCGGTGTCTAAGAAGACAAGCTATGTTCTGGCAGGCAAGGACCCCGGGAGCAAGCTGGATAAAGCGAAAACGCTGGGCGTGAAGGTGATCGACGAAGAGGAGTTCAATACGCTTGTCGCCAAGAAATAGTTTACGTTGTTGTTATCCGCGTCCGTCCGTGCTCCTTCGTGACTAGCATCATGAGACTCGGTTTCCACGTCTCCATTTCCGGTGGTTTTGCCCTCGCCGTGCAACGGGCCTACGAGCTCGGCTGCACGTGCATGCAGATATTCAGCCGCAATCCCCGCGGCTGGACCGTGAAGCCGCTGGAACCAGCCGATGTCGAACACTTCAAGAAGCTCCGGAAACAATGGGACATCGGACCGGTGTTTGTCCACACGAACTACCTTATCAATCTTGCATCGCCCAAGCCGGACCTCTACGAACGGTCCATCGAGCAGTTCGTTGTCGACCTGGAGCGGACCGAGCATCTCGGCGCGGAATACCTCGTCACCCATCTGGGTTCGGCGAGCGGCAAGGGACCCGATTGGATGATCGACCGGGTGGCAACTGCGCTGAACATGGCCATGAAGCTTCACAAGCCGAATGCCACGATCCTGCTCGAGAACACCGCCGGCGAGAAGGGCGACGTGGGCTACACGCTTGAGCAGGTGAAAGAGGTCATCAACAGGCTCAGAGACGCTTCCGCAGTGGGCGTCTGCTACGACACCTGCCACGGTTTCGCGGCCGGCTACGATATCCGGACCAGGAAGGGCGTCGATGACCTTGCGAGGGCTATCGATTCGGCCGTCGGCCTTACATTGCTCAAGGGGATCCACCTGAACGACTGCCTCAGGGAGTTCGGTTCCCATGTGGACCGGCACTGGCATATCGGAGAAGGCAAGATCGGCGAGAACGGGTTGGCTGCGTTCCTGAACCACCCGTCCTTCCGCGAGGTCCCGAAGATCATGGAAACGCCGAAGGAAACGGAAGAGGATGACCCCCGGAACCTCAGGAAAGTGAAGTCGCTTATCAAGCGTTGAATCCCGCCTCATCATTCCATGGAACCAAGTATTCGTAAACAGGTCTTTACGCTCGCGGTCCCCGTCGTGCTTTCGAGCCTTTTGCAGCGGACCGTGGGCATCGTGGACGTCTTCCTTGTCGGCGGCCTCGGCGCCTCCGCCATCGCCGCTGTCGGCATAGCCCAAGTGATGGTCTTCGTGGTGATGAGCGTTTCCTGGGGCATCAACACGGGCGCAACGGTCCTGGTCGCCCAGCTCTGGGGCGCGGGCCGGAG
This sequence comes from Nitrospirota bacterium, assembly GCA_037916085.1. GTDB lineage: Bacteria > Nitrospirota > UBA9217 > UBA9217 > UBA9217 > JAKAHZ01. The sequence continues at coordinate 4,364 of JBAIYC010000507.1, forward strand.
GGAGGACGCGGCGCAGGCTTCGTTCCAGGCGCTGCTGATGGCGGTGCTCGCATCGGCGGTCATCATGCTCCTCGGCAACGTCTTCGGCTGGCGCGTGGCCGCCTTCCTTGGCGCGGACGCCGAAGTACAGGGGATCCTCTTCGACTACAGCCGCATCATCTTCACCTGTATAGGGTTCACCATCGCAATTAACGTCCTCTCCGGGGTCATGCACGGGACAGGGGACACACGGACGCCGCTCTTCGCGACGGGGATTGTGAACGTCCTGCACATCGTGGCAGCTTATCCGCTCATCTACGGCAAGATGGGGCTCCCCGCGCTCGGCGTGAAAGGCGCTGCGATCGCCATTGCTGCATCGGAATGCATGGGCGCGGTGTTCCTGTTCCTGCGGTCCCTGGCGAAGCGCTACATCATCCTGCGAAGGCGGTTCGACATGCGGATGGCTTAGCTCGAGTCCCGGCTGGGCTGGCCGATCTTCGTGGACCGGCTCCTGCAGAACACGGGTTCCCTTATCTTCGCCAAGGTCATCCTGCTGTACGGCACGTCGGTCTATGCCGCCCACCAGGTGGGTCTCGCGATCGAGGCCTTCTCCTTTATGCCGGGTTACGGCATCGCCGTGGCGGCCGCCACTATGGTCGGACAGCATCTCGGAGCCGAGCGGCCGCAGGAGGCGCGGCTCTCGGCTGCCGAGGCGTACCGCCTTGCGGTGGTCCTGATGGCGTCCCTCGGCATCATCTTCTACTTTTTCCCCTATGTGCTGCTCCGGATATTCACGAGCGATCCGGAAGTGGTGCGCTATGGTATACTGTACATGAAGATCGTGGCCTTCGCTCAGGTCCCGCTGGCGATCACGATGGTGTTGGGCGGGTCGCTCCGCGGCGCCGGGGACACGGGGTTCATCATGTTCGCCACTATCGCGGGGATGTGGCTCGTTCGGATCCCTCTCGCTACGTTCCTGGCGGCGGTCCTGCATGCCCCGATCGTGGCCGTGTGGTCGGTCATGATCGTGGATTGGGTCGTCCGCATGTCGTTCTTGACGTGGCGCTATCGGAAAGAACGGTGGGGAAGGCTGGATATCTAGGGTCGATGTCGGATAGTGAAATTCTTCGAAAGAGGATGCGGTATGCCGGATATCAGTGAACTTGTGGGGAAGGAAGTCGAGGTCCTGGCGAACGGGATGAGCTATCGGGGGACGCTGGTGGAGGTGTCCGACACCGAGGTCCATCTGAAAACGTCGATGCAGTGGGTGGCACTACCGGCGTCGAGCGTGAGCCAGATCAAGGCGGTTGCTGCACCGCGCGTTGCCCAAGCGGACAAGCTGAACGTGGAGATCAGTCGGGACAACGAGTAGGGACCTGCTAAGCCCCTCCTGCCTCAAGCATCGATCCTCAGTTTCTTGAGCTTCCGGTAGAGCGTCGCAAGGTCGATCCCCAACCGCTCTGCTGTTGCCTCCTTGCTCCCCTCGTTCTCCACCATGCTCCGGCGGATGTATTCCCGTTCAAAATCGTCCAGCGCCTGCCGCAGCGACGACGTCGCGATGCCCTCAACGTCCATGGACCGGATCTTGTCCGGCAGGTCGTGCATGGCGATGGTCTCGCCCTCGGCGAGAACGACTGCACGCTCCAGTGTGTTCCGGAGCTCGCGGATGTTGCCCGGCCATTCATAGACCATGAGCGCCTTCATGGCGTCGTATTCCACCTCCGCTATCTGCTTCCCCGATTCCTCAGCGAAGAATGCCAGGTAATGCCTGATAAGGAGCGGGATGTCGTCGCGCCGCTCCCGGAGCGACGGAATCCGTATCTCGATCACGTTGAGGCGATAGTAGAGGTCCTCGCGGAAACGTCCGTCCTTCACGCGCTGCGCCAGGTCCGCGTTGGTGGCGGCGATGATACGGACGTCCACGGTTATCAGGCGGGTGTCGCCGACGGGGGTGAGGCTCTTGGTCTGAAGCACGTGGAGCAGCTTGACCTGCAGCGCCGGGGGGAGCTCGCCGACCTCGTCGAGGAAGAGCGTTCCTTCGTGGGCCATGGTGATGAGGCCCTTCTTGTCCTCGACCGCCGAGGTGAAGGCGCCTTTCTTGTGTCCGAAGAGCTCACTCTCCAGCAGATTCTCCGGAATGGCGCCGCAGTTGATGGCGATGAAGGGCTTGTCCTTGCGGGGGCCCGATTCATGGATCGCCTGCGCCACGAGCCCCTTGCCGGTTCCGCTCTCGCCCGTGATCAGGATGTTGGTCTTGCTGGGGATCACCTTTTCCATCATTCCGTAGACCTTCTGCATGGCCTCGGAGTTGCCGACGATGTTCTTGAAGGTGACCCGCCGCTGACTGAGCTCCTGCCGGAGGATCTCGTTCTCACTGGCGAGCCCGCGCTTCTCGACGATGTTCTTGATGCGCAGACGTACCTCATCGATGTTCGTGAACGGCTTCTTCAGGTAATCCTCTGCTCCCGCACGCATAGCTTCGACGGCCAGCGCCTCGGAACCAAAGGCAGTCATCATGACGACGGACGTGCTGGGGCTGGCTTCTTTGGTCCGTTTGAGGAGCTCCAGACCGTCCATCTTTTCCATCTTGATGTCGGTGAGCACAATGTCGTAATCCTGCTTCCCGATGAGCTCGAAGGCCTGCTCGCCATTGTACGCCTCGGTCACGGCGTACCCTTCCTTGGAAAGGATCAGGTTCAGCGCCCTGCAGATGTCCTTTTCGTCATCAACGACCAGGATGTTCGTCCGCTGCATGCTGAAGCTCCTTGCTGGGTTCGGTCTGGATCGGCAGGATGACGGTGAAGGTCGTGCCTTTTCCGACGGCGCTCTCGACCTTGATGTCGCCCCGGAACCGCTTGACGATGTTGTAACTCACGGACAGCCCAAGGCCGGTCCCCTTGCCCGCCTCCTTGGTCGTGTAGAAGGGGTCGAAGATCTTCTCGAGGTCCCGCGGCTGGATGCCGGTCCCCGTGTCGGAGAAGCTGAAGGCGACGGCGTCCCTCCCGTGGTCGTCCAGCGTCTTCCGGCTGGATACGGTCAGGGTCCCGCCTTCCGGCATGGCATCGAGAGCGTTCAGGATGATGTTGATAAAGACCTGGGCGATCTGGCCTTCGTCGATGAATGTTTGCGGCAGGTCCGGATCGAAGCGCTGGGTAATGGTGATGTTGCTCTTCATGCGCTTGTCGAGCCGCATGAGGTCGAGGGACGATGAGAGGATTGCGTTGACCTGGTGGAGCTTGACCGCCTGAGCGCCGGGGCGAGCGAACGTGGACATCTGGCGCACGATGTCGTTGATGCGCTGGATGTGCTTGTTGATTGTATCGAGGCTCGACTGAGAGAACTCGTCGGTGGCCATTTCGCGGAGGAGCTGTGCAAAGGTCGAGATGGACGTAAGAGGATTGCCGATCTCGTGCGCAACGCCCGCCGCGAGCCTGCCGAGTGCCGCCAGCTTCTCGGAATGGAGCACCTGCTGCTCCAGCTTTCTCGCCGTCGCGGTCTCCCGGTCGACCTTGTCCTCCAGCTCGACGGTGTACTTCTTGAGGGCCTCTTCCAGCAGGACCCGTTTGGTGACGTTCGTACTTGTGATGACAATGCCGGAGACCTTGCCGGCGATGAGAAGCGGGCTGACGATCATGTCAAGATAGAGCGGGTCGGGCTGGATCCCCGTGAGGGGATATTCCTTGATCTCGAAACTTCTGCCGCCGGTGACGGTCTCGTGCAGCAATGATTCGATCGGGATGCCGTTGTAGGGCATCAGTTCGTCCGGAAAGAGACCGAAGAAGGGCTTGCCCAGGATCAGTTCTTTTTCCTTGCGGAGCGTCTCGGCCTGGGCGGAATTGACCGTGCGTACAATCAGGTCGTGGTCCAGGACCATGAGATTGGTCTTCGTGTTCTCGATGATGTTCTCCAGGTAATTCTTGGCGATGACGATCTCCTGCTCGAGTCTCCGCTGGTCCTCCAAGTGCATGGCCTTTTCCTCGGCCTTGATCCGCTTCTTGTAGGTCACGATGAAGACCCCGGCGGCGACAAGCGTAGTCACGAAGATCGAGACGATGAGGAAGGAATAGAACATCCGGCTCTTGTGCATCAGCGCGATGACCTCGGAATAGGGGGCCGATACCACCACGATCCAGGACCGCGCGCCGACCGGAAGACGGTAATAGGCAGCGAGCTTGTTCTCGCCGCCCGGAGCCTCATAGTACCCGTACGTTTCCGCCTTGCCCTCAATCATCTTCTTCTCGGTGTCGAAGGACCGGTGGCACTGAAAGCACGTCTGGTCCGACTGGTAGAGGTTCTTTCCGACCATCCGGGGCTGGGTGGGATGATAGAGAAGCGTGCCGTTGCTGTCCATCATCCAGGCATATCCGCGGGCCCCTGATTTGACGGGGGCGAGATACTTCTCCGTGATGCCGTCGAGAGAGAGCACGGCCAGCACCAGGCCGGAGAACTGCGGCGTTGTGCCGCGGCCAGCCGCATGATAGATGGGCGTCGCGATGATGAACTGTTTCGAGGGCGTATCCTGGTCCGCCGGTTCCATCAGGTCGGTGATGATCCGGCCGTGTCGCGCGAGGGAACGTGCTTTTTGGAAAAGGTCGGTTCGTGACAGGTCTCCGCCTTCGCGCCCGGGAGATGCGCTGTCGTAGAGGATGATGCCCCTGCGGTCCAAGATGCGTATGGTGACGAGGATATCGCTCTCCAGATGAAAATGGATGCCCTCGACCACCGACCGGGCACTGGGACTGAGCGGCAGCTTGTCGATTCCCGGCAGGCGTGATATGACATTGATATCCTTATACACGTGATCGAGGAAGGACTCGACATTGATTGCAATCTGCTGGGCAAGGAGCAATTGCTGCTTGTTGAACTGGTCGGCCATCTCGGCCTGCAGGGTCTGGTGGAAGAACTGGCCGAGGATAATGATGAGGGAAAGGATGATGAGGAACCCGAGGACGACGCTCGCAGGCGTTAGAAGGCCTTTTTCCCGAAGGGTTCGAAGAAAATGCGGCATGGGTTACTTTACTGCCAAAAGACGAAGGATGTCAAGGGTGGAGCGGGGGCGCCGCGCCCGGTGCGGTCCGGCGGCCCCTAGCAGACGCGAGCACTTGTTTCGGTTGGTGGCAGGTGGTTTCCCGCCGGGGCTCGAGCCGCTGTCAAAAGTGGTAGCCGATGGTGAGCGCGAACAGGTGCGCCTGGGAACGGTAGGTGCCGTTCAATGAATTGGGGTCCGGCGTCAGGTCGTCCATGAGACTGTCGTGGATAGTCCTGTTCATGAACCGGAGGTACATGTATGCAGCGTCCACAGAAAAGCCATTGTCGGCGTAGCCGACACCGGCAGTGATGCCCGCTCGGTCGGAATCCGGGACTGACGTCTCGAAATATGCATCGGGTACAGGGTTTTTATCATACACAATCCCGCCGCGTATCTTCCACTGATCCGACAGGGAGTACTGTGAACCCAGACGGAGACACCACACATCCTTCCACTGCTTTTCGACTGTGGCGTTGAAGAGGGCGACATTGGACTGGACGTCGAGCCGGCGATAGGTCGACCACATCGTATAGTCGATATCCGCGTTCAGTCGCAGCTTCTCCGATGCCCGGTAGGAAACGCCGAGATCGATGAGGTCGGGGAGCGTGATGCTCGAAGAGCCTGAGGCCGAAGCCGCAGCAGGACCTCCGGTAAGGTCCGCAGTACCGTCAAGGTCGACCTTGATCCTGCTCCGGTAGGACAGGCCGATTTGAAGCGTGTCGGCGGCCTTGTAGAGGGCCGCGAAGTTGGCTCCCCACCCATCGCCATCTCCAGCTAGGCGGTAATTGTGATCGCCCAGGTCGATAGGTCCAGGAAGGACCACGCGCACCAGCTTTTCCATGGTCGCCCGCATGTGAACATAGGCAATCCCGGCTGCGAGCGAGAGGTCGGGCGTCACCTGAAGGGCGACGCTCGGGTTTATTTCGACTGCGACGATATTGGAGAACGTTGCGACATACCTTGTTGCGCTCGTGTCACTCCAGTCGGTGGAAAGCCCGAAGGGACTGTTGATCGAGACACCGATGGAGGTCCGTTCGTTCAGCGATTGGCTGGCGTAAAAATGGGGAGGAAGGTGGATCTCTCTCTTTGAAACGTCCGTCTGGCCCGCTTCAGTCTCGTGGGTAAGGACCGGATAAATCGCGACGGCCCCGCCCGCGATCCATGTCCCGGGAAGCTGGGTCAGCCCGGCTGGGTTGTACCACGCTGCGGAAGCATCATCGGCCTGTCCGCCGAAGGCGCCCGCCATGCCCATTGCAGAAGCACTCTGGTCAGGCAGGCGAAAGCCGGCGGCCGATGCGGAGAGGGGCGCAGCAAGGAGCAGGGACAGGGCTGCGAGCAGCGCGGTCGAGCGGAGAGACATGCAGGGACCTCCCGGGAACGGACATGACGAAGATGATCGGTGCTCTTCTTGCGGCACGGCAAAGCAGGAAATGTGCGGAAGGAAGGTATCACAGGTCCAAGGCGGTTGTCAACTGCTCGCCTTCGATATGCCAGACCTTGTCCAGCGGGAGGATGAAACTGAGCGTGGTCCCTTTTCCCGGGGTGCTTTCGGCCCAGATGCGCCCCCCATGGTATTCCACGATCTGCTTCGTGATTGCAAGCCCGAGACCGGTCCCCTCGGTGTTCGTCGTCAGGAGGTCTCCGGAGCGCTGGAACTTCTCGAAGATGGCGTCCAGGTCTTTGGCGGGGACGCCGACACCGGTATCTCTGATGCGGACGAGGATCTGGTGCCGGGGAACATTCTGGGTGACCGCTGAGATGATGATGGACCCTCCCTGGGGGGTGAACTTGATGGAGTTGGAGAGGATGTTGGTGATGACCTGCTGGAGACGGTCCCGGTCCCCGTAGAGCATCGGAAGCGTGTCGTCGAACGAGGTCGTTATGGCAAGGCTTTTGTTGTCGGCAAGCGACTGGATGCCGCTCACGGAACTGAGGATGATGTCCCGGAGGGAAACGGACGCGATATGCCAGCTCAGCTTTCCGGCCTCGATCTTCGTGAGGTCCAGGATATCGTTGATCAGTCGTGCGAGCCGGTCGCTCTCCGTATTGATAATGGAAAGGAGCCTGTTCCGCTTGTCCGGGATCATTCGTGGCTTTATCAGGATGAGTTCGGTAAATGCCTTGATGGACGTCAGCGGGGTGCGGAGCTCGTGGGAAACGATGGAGATGAAGTCCGACTTCATTTGGTCGATATCCTTCAATTTCTTGTTGGCAAGTTCCAGCTCCCGGTTTGCAACTGCAAGGTTCTGGTTCGAAAGCTGCAAGCGGTCATAGGCCTTCGTCAGATTCTGGGTCTTTTCGGTCACGCGAAACTCGAGGTTCCGGTTCAGGTCTTCCAGCTCCATGCGGTTCTTTTCGATCTCCTGCGCCATCTTATCAAAGCTCTGCGCCAGAACGCCGATCTCATCGTTTGAAATGATGTTGGCGCGAGCGTCGAGTTTCCCTTTTTCCACCTCCCGGATGATGTTCACCAGGTGGCCGAGGGGGTTCGAGATGCTGGTGGCCAGGAGAATGCCGATGGCGGACACGAGAACGAGCGTTGCGATCGTCATCACAAGGATCAGGGAGAACAACTGGGGCATGATGGGCTGCATCGGCGAGACCGTCACGATGGAACCGAGCTGCATTCCGACGCGACGGTACACCAGAACGCCAAGGGCGATGAGGGGAGCCATGACCGTCGCCAGTAAGATGGAGACAAGACGCGTGCGGGTGTTGATCCGGATCACGCGGGACTCGTCGATTCGAACGTTTATCGATTTTTCCGCAAGGACCTGACGCACGGGATACAGAAACCGCTCCGTGAGAAAGAAGGAGAAGATCGGGAAAACGGCAAGACCAGCGGCCGCATAGATGCCCAGAAGGACGTTCTCGCGGAGCGGCAGGCCGCCGACGGTTCCCATATAGATGCAGTCCGACAGGGTAATGATCTCATAGCGGATCAGAATGGTTGCGGCATGCATGAGCGGGAGATTCAGCGCACGGACGCTCGCCGCCGCCACGATTTCGTCGGGAGGGTCGAGGCGGCGCTCAAGGTAGAATGAAAGCATCTCGATCGGCCTGCATTCCCACCGGTCAATGAAATAGAAAAGGGAAAGGAGCCCCAGGGGTGCAAGGATGGCCATCGTCACGAAGATATAATGGGCCAGATGCCGGGGGGAGAAATTCATGCTGTAGATGATGTAAGGGATGAGCGTCGTGAAGATCAGGGCGACAATGACCAGCTCGCTATAGGCGATCTTCTTGGATACGTTCAGTTGCATTGACGCGTCCTTGGTGCTCATGGGAACAGCAGCTTGATCGCGGCCTTCCGGAGAGGGTCGGCATTGATGCCACGGGAACTGATGACGTCCGGATCGGCGGTGATGAGGTCCTTGGCGGAGATGATGCCGCTCTCTTCTAGCGCGCCCCGGTCCTTCTCGGAGAAATCCGGGATGCGCTTGAGCGGTACATCGTTCTTTGAGGTAAGCAGGGCAAGCAATCGTGACTCGCCCTGGATGATCGGCAAGAAACGGTAATGTTTCACGCCCAGTCCCCTGATGAGGGCGTCTGCGTCGTCCTGAGAGAAGAAACCGGTGAAGTCCGTGAAGAGCGTGGACAGCAGCACGTCGGCCGAAAGCGTTGCGACGTTGTTCGCGATGACCTGGTTGACGAATATCCCGTAGCGCGAGATCCTGATCATCTCGCGGATGAACTGTTCGCGCTTGAAGACCGGGAGGAAATGGAACACGTTGATGGAATAGACCCAGTCAAATGCCTTGTCCGGGAACCGGCTCATGGCCGTCACGTCACCGACCGTCAGGTCGATCTGGTCCTGGAGTCCGCTCTCGATATTTCTCCGTCGCCCCATCTCGATCGTGTGCAGGTTGATGTCGATGCCTGCGGCGCTGACGCCGGGACAGGCCTTGACTGTCTCCCGAAGGACCGATCCGTCGCCGCACCCGAGGTCGAGGATGGTATGCCCCGAGGAGACCCCGGACCAGCGGAAGAACTCCGCTGCCGTCTTGGACAGTTGGGATGCCACACGGGGAATGTAGTCTTTGCTGATCTTGCCCTGAGTGATGCTGTCCAGGCCAACACCTTTCTGGTACGCATCCCTGGAATTGCTGATGGCGCGGGTGAAATAGCCGACCATGTGATGGAGGCCCAGAAGATCGGGGACAGGCGTGCCCCGCCGGAGCAGAACGCCCTTTTCGGTCAGGCGGACCCCATCGTTCACGCGTGCCGCGTACCCGACCGATACGGCGAATCGGAGCCAGCGTTCGATCTTGGTGAGGTCATAGCCCAGCTGCCCCGAGAGTTCCTGCGCGGTTATTGACTTGTTGGTGGGGATCCAGTCAAAGAACCCGAGCTCGATGCCCTGAATCGTGGTCAGGACGACCGTAGCATGGGTCAACATCGTCATCAATTCTGCTGCGTTGGTCTTGATCTCCGAAGTATCCACGGCGGCTTTTCTCACGAGTTCATATGAGCGTTCTGAGCACCACGATGCCGTAAGCAATCCAGATGGCCACGATGACGCCCCACACCCCGATGCTGATCCTGCGTATGGACTGATCACCGGTCCTGCTCCCGCTCCGGCGCAGCTGCGCGTCCTGCCTCTTCACCTGGTCATAGAACATTCGGAAACGCTCGTAACGTTCGGGCGCCAGTTCGTAGAGCCGGGCATAGGGTATGATCTGCGGATCGAGAGAAAAGGGGAAGCGGTAGGAAGTGTCGAAGGCCGCATGCCGGGTCAGGAGGGCATCGGCATCGTTCGATGAGGAGACATCCAGCTGCCGCTCGTAGCAGGCGACCAGGTGCGATGCGAGATTCCGCGAGAACGCCTGGAAAGAACGGAAATGTTCGAACCGCTCATTGATATATGCCGTTTCGAAGCAGGTGACAGCACGGGAATTATCGTTGGTCCGTTCCGCGCAGATGCCCAGCTGGAAAAGAGCGTTCGCGAGCGCGGAAACGCCGTTCTCCAAGGTATGCTCCGCAGGATGCCCCTCGGCGTCATGCTTGCGGAAGGCGTCCACTGCCCGGGTCAGGCAGGGAATGGCTTCCTTGTATCGTTCCTGCTGCATCAAGGAAGCGCCCTTTCGGTACTCCTCCATGGCATTCTTCATCGTGTCGGTCGCCAGCATTGCGCGCGTGTCCGGTTCCGGTTTTCGTGTGTCGCCGTGTTCAGGGGATATTTTTGACCTTGGCGAGGATTTCCATGGGGCTGAATGGCTTGACGATGTACTCGTCGGCGCCGACCTCCTTGCCTCGCTCCTGTTCGGCAATCTGCCCCTTGGCGGTGAGCATGATAACATAGGTTCTTTTCAGTTCGGGGTCGCTCTTGATGGTTCTGCAGACATCATAGCCGTTGATCTCCGGCATCATGATGTCGAGGAAGAGAATATCAGGACGCAGCTCTCGCATCTTGCGGATGGTGTCGGCACCGTCTTTCGCGAGCATGAGTTGATATCCTTCGTCCTCGAGCAGATAAGTGAGGGCGGTGCGGATATTTTCGTTGTCGTCGGCAATAAGGATCTTCTTGGGTTCCATTTTAGTCGTATCCTGTATCTTCAAAATATAGCTGCCTCCCTGTGGAACATCGAACGTAATAGTCACCCCGGTGTTGCAGCCCGAAAAGCTGCGGAGCTGTCGCTGCGATACAGCCAGATACTCCAAATAATATTGTAAACCGTTGTCGCCTAGGGTACTATTGGGGGTAATTATCGCATACAATTTCGCTGCTGGCAAGCACCAAGTGCGCGGGGCCGAGCTTGCCTTGCCGTGAGGAGAGCAATGGACTACGGAATCGACTTTCATGCTGTTCTGCGGCGAGCTCTCCGTCGGGGAGGGGAATATGCCGACCTCTTCGTCGAAATGAGCTCGCCGCTCACCATTATCAGCGAGGATAACCGGCTCGAAAGGATCGTGTCGGGGCGGGAGTGCGGGGCCGGGCTCCGGCTCGTCGCAGGGCTCCGGACGTCTTACGCCTTCACGAACGAACTGACGACATCCTCGCTTCTTGAGCTCGCGGATGCCGTCAGCAGTGCAATCGCCGCACAGGAAGGGGGTATTGCGCCGGTGCTCGTTTTGACGCGCTCGAGTCCTGATGTCCCGTCCATGACCAGGATACCTCCTGAGACGGTGACGGTCGATCGCAAGGTCTCGCTTGTTGGCAGGGCGAACCGGATTGCCCGGTCATGGGACCCTCGGATACGGCAGGCGCTCGTAAGCTATCGGGAGAACCGCCAGCAGGTGCTCATCGCGAATTCCGAGGGACTGATCCGCGAGGATGACCGGCGTTATCTGACCGCGCTCGTCCAGGTCGTTGCTGCGGGAGAGGACGGCGTGGTCCAGACAGGGTATGAAGCCGTGGGTGGTCTTACGGGTCTCGAACTGTTCGAGAAGGAACCCTTCGAGAAGGCGGCAGAGACAGCAGCGCGCCGCGCCGTTACTATGCTCACGGCACGCAAGGCGCCCGCCGGCAGGATGGCGGTCGTGCTGTCCTCGGCTGCTGGCGGCACGATGATCCATGAAGCGGTTGGCCACGGCCTGGAAGCGGACCTGGCGCAATCAGGACTGTCCGTGTATTCAGGGAAGATCGGTCAGCAGATCGCATCGCCGCTCATTACGGTACTGGATGACGCAACGCTGCCCGGGAGGCGGGGCTCCTTCTCCTGCGATGACGAGGGTACTTCCGCTCAGCGCACGGTACTCGTGGATCGGGGAATTCTGAAGACGTACCTCTATGATCGTGTGACGGCGATGAAGGACGGCGCGCGATCGACGGGGAACGGACGACGGGAATCCTACCGCAGCCGTCCGATCCCGCGCATGACCAATACGATGATTGCACCGGGCGGAAGCCGGCCCGATGACATTCTTCGCAGCACAGCGAAGGGTCTTTACGTTATGAAAATGGGTGGTGGCCAGGTGAATACTGTGAACGGCGACTTCGTGTTCGAAGTGACCGAGGGCTATCTCATCGAGAACGGCAGAATCGGCGAACCGGTCCGTGGAGCTTCCTTGATCGGCAATGGACCGACTGTATTGAATGCCATCGACCTGGTTGGGTCGGATCTTGGTTTCTCGATCGGTACCTGCGGCAAGGACGGCCAGGGCTCTCCGGTAAGCGATGCCCAGCCGACCTTGCGGATCCCGGAGATCACGGTGGGAGGAGAAGTGGCATGACGGCGCGGATACGATCGATCCAGAAGGAAATCGGTGGATTATGATCAGGGCGGCGGTCATAACGCTGAGCGACAGGGGATCGAGGGGAGAACGGGTGGACGAAAGCGGTTCTCTCGTCGTCGAACTCCTTCGCTCCATCGGGGCATCGGTGGGCCACACCGAGATACTGCCCGATGAGCGATCGCTCATCACCGCTGCCCTGAAGCGTCTTGCAGATTCAGGTTCGATCGAGCTCATTGTGACAACCGGGGGCACAGGGGTCGCGCCTCGCGACGTTACTCCCGAGGCGACTCGCGAGGTGATCGACCGGGAACTTCCGGGAATGGCGGAGGCCATGCGTGCGGAGAGCTTGAAGAAGACGCCGAA
>JBAIYC010000508.1:0-3903 GCA_037916085.1 Nitrospirota bacterium
TGTAGGACGAGTGGGGATCGAGGCTCGATACCATGCCGCGGATCGCCCCCTGGATCAGCTCCTTGGTGTCCGGCTCTTCGACGTAGTTCGCCCGGATCAGTTCCAGGGCGCGCGTAAAGGCCCGAAGGTCCTCGTACGCGTCGGCCTTGGCATAGGCCGTCCGGTGACCGATGACGAATCCGGTCGTAAACAGCGTGATCGTGCCAAGGGCCGCAAGGATCAGCACCGTGACCAGAAAACGCTTCTTGTTGATCTTGATCATTCCTTGTTCCTCCGTAAACATCTTCATGCGATATCTCCCTGCACTGGATAAGGATATTATGATACCACAATCGCCTATCGTTTTGCCAGCCAGAGGAGCGGGTCCTCCGCCTGTCCGTTCCTGCGGAGCTCGAAGTAGAGCTTGGGACCCCTGAGGCTGCCGGTATCCCCGGCGCGCCCGATCATCTGGCCGCGGACCACCCTGTCGCCCTTGCCCACGTCCAGCTGCGAAAGATGGCCGTAGAGGGTATACAGGCCAGCCCCGTGGTCGATGATCACCAGCTTCCCGTAGCCCTTGTACCAGTCCGCCCAGGCCACCGTCCCGGCATCCACGCAGCGCACCTCGTCGCCGATCCTGGCCGCGATATCGATCCCCCGCCGGAACACCACCGTACCGAACTGCGGATGCCGCTGGACGCCAAAGGAGGTCAGCACTTGGCCGTTCACCGGCCAGGGAAGCCGTTCGCGGCGGGGCGGGCCGGCATCTTCGCGGCCCAAAGCCCTGGCAGAAGGAGCGGGCTTCTTTTCCGGTTCGGCGAGCCGGATCATGGCCCAGAGATTGGCTGACGACTCCTCGAGGTCCTTGAGCGTCGCTTCGTAGGTTCCTTTTTCCTGTTTCACCGAGGCCAGGAGCGTGGCCTTCTGTCTGCGCCGGACCTCCAGGGACGCTCGCTTCGTGCCGATCTCCATGGCCCGCTGAATGATTTCGCTCCGCTGGTCCCGCGTCTCCTGCTCCCGCCGGGAGAGCTGCTCCAGGTTCTTGCGGTATTCCTCGATCATGCGGCGGTCCCGGCTGGCGATGATGCCAAGCAGCCGCATGCGCTTGTAGGCCGCGGGAAAGCTCTCGGCCGACAAAAGTGCGGGAGCATAGCCGCCCTGCCTGCTCATCTTGTACAGCGCCCGGATCCGTGCGGCGTAGGCGAGCTTCAGGCGGCCGAGCTCCTGGGCGGTCGCCGTGTTCGTTCGCTCGACCTCCGCAAGCGCTGCTTCTGCCTCACGGAGCTTGCGCTGCTCGCCGGCAAGCTCTGTGCTCCCCGCCTGGATGTCACGGTCGATCTTCTCAAGCTGAGTCAGGACCGAACGCTCTTTCTTTCCCGCGCTCTTGAGCTTCTGCTTCTGTTCCTCCATCTGCTCTTTGATGCGGTCGAGCTTCTGCTTCTTCGTTTCCTTTTCCCCTGCACGGGACAGGGGAACGGAGAGCCCCGCGAAGAGGGCCAGAAGAACAGAAACGACTATGAAGAAGCGTCGAATCATTGACGATGCCAGGAGGAGCACCTGGATTCCGGCGTGCGCGGGAATGACGTGCCTGTTTCTTCAGGTCCCCTTCGAAATGTGGGCGAGCGACCGAGGACGAGAGTTCTTCCTCTTCTTTCTTCTCCTTCCGGCTACTCCATGAACTTGTTCACCGAGACCAGTCCGCCAAGGAGCCCCAGGAGCGCCCCGCCGCCGATCATGTAGGAGATCGCCCAGGTCGGCAGGAACTGAAGCCCCCCCGGACCGGACAGGAAAAGCACCACTTCGCGCGGAAGCGCGCGGAAGAGCCCCGCCAGGACCCCCACGGACAGCGCCGTGCCAACTGCCGCCACGAGCATGCCTTCCACAAGGAAAGGACCGGTGATGAAGGACCGCGTCGCACCGATCCACTGCATGAGCTCGATCTCCCCTCCCCGAGAGTAGAGCGCGAGACGCACCGAGTTCGAGATGATGAAGACCACGGTCACGCCCAGGAGCGCAGCCAGGGCCATGCCGCCGTAGGTCACCATCCGAAGCAGCCGGTCCAGCACTTCCACGCTCTGGCGTCCGTAGGAGACGTCGTCGACTCCGGGAAGCTTCTCGATCCGCTTCGAGAGGGCGTCCATCTTCTCCGTGGCGGCGTATGCGGGATCGATGGTGAGTTCGTAGGAGTCGGGCAGGGGGTTCTCGCCCAGGCCGTCGAGCAGTGCCTCCTGTCCCCTGAGCTCCTTCCGCAGGAGGGCCAGCGCTTCGGCCCGGGATTGGAATGTCGCCTTCCGGACGGCCGCCTCGGCCTTGAGCCGCGTAACGAGGTAGTCCTTCTCCTGGTCCGTCAGGCCGTCCTTCAGGTAGACCGATATCTCCAGCCGCTCGCCCATGGCTCCCACAGCGGACCGGAGGTTCAGGAAGACGAGAAGGAAGAAGCCGACGATCAGCCTGGCCATGCTGATCGTGCCCAGGGCAAGCAGGTTCACCAGGCTGTTTGCGCGGAGGCCGTGGAAGGCCTCGATGAGGTAGAAGGCCGGTCCGTAGCCCCTCATACCGGTACCACTCCCTGTGCGCCGCCTGCCTTTGCCGGATTCAGCACCGGTTCCTTGGAATCGTTGATGATGCGGCCACGCTCCATGGCGACGATCCTGCGCTGCATCTTGCGCACCGTTTCCCAGTCGTGGGTGGCCACGAGCACGGTCGTGCCCTTCATGTTGATGTCCTTGAAGAGCCGGAAAACCTCCTGGCCGCTCTGGGGGTCCAGGTTTCCCGTCGGCTCGTCTGCCAGCAGGATCTGGGGCTCGTTGACGAGCGCGCGGGCGATGGCGACGCGCTGCTGTTCGCCGCCCGAGAGCTTGGGCGGCGTCAGATGATCCTTGCTGTCCATGCCGACCTTCTTGAGCGCCAGGAGCGCGCGCCGTTCGATGTCGCCGTAAGGAGTCCCCACGACCTTGAGGGCCAGCGCGATGTTCTCATAGACGGTCTTGTGCGGCAGGAGCTTGTAGTCCTGGAACACGAAGCCCATGTTGCGGCGGAGATAGGGGATGCTGGAGCTGCCCAGGCGGAACGTGTTCATCCCCTGGATGATGATCTGGCCCTCGTCAGCCCGCTCGGCGCAGAAGAGGATCTTGAGGAGCGTGGATTTGCCGGCGCCGCTGGGGCCGGTCACGAAAACGAACTCGCCCTTGTCGACGCTGAAGGTGATATCGCGCAGCGCCGGGATGCCTTCGTAGAATTTGCTGACCCGGTAGAGATGGATCATGTTTCAGTGCTCAAATGACAAAATCCAAAGTTCAAAGTGTCCCGCTGGTCCATGGGCCCCCTTTGTCATTTGGATTTTGAAACTTCAAAGTGCGGCGTCTGCTTAGCGCTTCTTCTTGATAACCTCATGCACGGCAGCCTTGATGTCGGAAGCCGAAAGCCGGTAGTGCTTCATGAGCCCGTCGGGCTCGCCCGAGGTGCCGAACTGGTCCTGTACCCCGACGCGAACCAGCGGTGCCGGATGGGACTCGGCCAGCGCTTCGGCCACGGCGCTTCCCAGCCCGCCGATGATGGAGTGTTCCTCAGCGGTGACGACAGCGCCGCACCGGTTCGCCGCAGCAATGACCGCACCGACGTCCAGCGGCTTGATCGTCGACATATTGATGACACCGGCGTCGATGCCCTCGACAAGGAGCGACTCCCGGGCCTTGAGCGCCCCGGCGACCATGATGCCCGTCGCAATGATCACAGCGTCCCTGCCCGGATGGAACACATGTGCCTTGCCGATCCGGAACTGGTACTCCGGCCCGAAGAGGACCGGCACCTTGTTCCTGCCGGTGCGCACGTAGCACGGCCCCTTGTGTTCGGCAACGGCAGCAACGGCCTGCGCCGTCTCCACGCCGTCTGCAGGCACGATGACCGTCATGTGCGGCAGCACGC
>JBAIYC010000509.1:0-19849 GCA_037916085.1 Nitrospirota bacterium
CACCCTGGGGGCCGACCTTACGAACCTGGAAGTCGTTGACACGCCGCCTCCGGGATTCAAGTACGTCTCCGGCTCCGGCGTCGTGGACGGCGTGAAGGTCGAGCCGACGATGAGCGGTACCCAGCTCATCTGGAGCATCTCAACGCTCGCCGCAAAATCCCAGCATACCATCAACCTGATCCTGGTCGTGGGGGCCGGGGTCTCGAACGGCGATTACGTGAACAAGGCGCAGGTCGTCAACAGCGCCACCGGGGCCGTCGTGGCCAAGCTCAATCCCCAGACGATGAGCAGCGCCTCCAAGGCCGCTCAGGCCGTGAACAACGCCAAGGGGGTTGCTCCGGTCGCCGCGAGGACTGCGGCCGCCGCCAACGCGATGGCAGCTCCCGGCAGCGCCGCCTCGGTCGTGGCGGTTGCCACTGTCCGCGTCGCGCCCGATCCCACCATGGACTGCACCGACATTATCGGCAAGGTGTTCGACGACTCCGACGCGAACGGCTATCCGGACGAGGGAGAGCCGGGCCTCGCCGGAGTGCGGATCGTATCGGCGAACGGGCTCATAGCGACGACGGACAAGTTCGGCCGGTTCCACATCACCTGCGCCGTGGTCCCCGACCCCGACAGGGGCAGCAACTTCATCCTGAAGCTTGACGACAGGACGCTGCCGACAGGCTACCGGATCACCACAGAGAACCCCCTGGTGCTCAGGGTCACCCGCGGCAAGATGACGAAATTCAACTTCGGGGCGGCCCTTCACCGCGTTGTCCGCCTGGACATCGCTGACGGGGTGTTCGAGCCGAAAACAGCCGTGATGCGGGAGCAGTGGAAGCCCAGGATGGACATGCTGATGAACGAGCTCAAGAAGTCCCCGTCCATCCTCCGCATCTCGTACCTCGCAGACGTTGAGGAAAGGTCGGAGGTCTCGGAACGGATCGAAGCGGTCAAGAAGATAGTGTCGTCCTTGTGGGGGCAGGGGCCGTACATGCTCACCATCGAGACGGAGGTCTACTGGCGGCGCGGAGGGCCTGCCGGCAAGAGCTCGTTCGAAAGCTCATCGGCCGTCGTGACCGCGAAAACGGCATCGGCCGCCGTCCCGGCGGGGCCTGCCTCTTCTGGAGACGGCGTTTCCGATGGGCTCTCATTGGGTGAGGCCGTCGAGCGGCATGCGGCGGCCGACCTTCCGCGAACCCTGTGGACAGAGGGCGGGGATGCTGCTGTTCTTGCCGAGAGCGGGGCGCCAGCCCCGGAACGAGGGGACCGCGAGAAGGTCTGCCGCGTCGAGACGCTCTGCAAGCTGAGCTACAAAGAGGGACATTCCAGGCGGGCACGCATACGAAACATCGTACCGCCGCTTCCTATGGACGACGACATGGCGGCCATACCCGAAGGATTCACCTCCAAGGTACGCCAGGTGCTCGAGAACTTGAGGACGAAAGAGCACGTCGTCGTCAAATTCATCGGCTATACCGACAACCAGCCTCTTTCGGAGCGTAACGAACGGATCTACGGCAACGCTGTCTCCCTGTCCAAGGCCAGGGCACGGCGAGCGGCGCTTGCAGTCAAGGAAGCGCTCAAGCTCTCCTCATCGGCGATCGACGTGGACGGCAAGGGCGCAGATCGTCCCGTCGCTTCGAACGACACGGAAAAGGGCAGGGCACAGAACCGTCGCATAGAGGTCGAATTCTGGTATGACGACGAACTGCAGGTCCTGCCGGACGAACCTCAGCCCTGTCCGGAACCGGCGGGGGCCGAGACGGTGACCCGGGTCTACGACGGTCCGTCGGGAGGCATAAAGCCCATCCTGTTCGACCATGGGGAACCGGTGATCAGCCCGGAGCAGTTGGAACAGATGCGTCGCAGTCTGGATGAGGTCAAGGACAAGCAGAGGGCTCGCCTCCGCTTCGTCGGCTACAGCAACGACGAACGTCTCGATCGGCGCACCGCGCTCGTCTACGGCGACGACATCGGTCTTTCCACCTCCCGCGCGCGGCGTGCCATGGATATGGCAAAGGACCGCCTTGGCCTTCGCCCCGGGCAGGCCGAGTTCGAGGGCCGCGGGTACGTGCAGTCGGATGACGTGGCGGCCACCGGCTTCGTCCAGTCCGACACGGCCAGGGTCGAGGTGCAGGTCGTGTACGATGAGCTGATGCTCAAGGACAACACCGACGGTCTGGACATCACGAAGATCACCCGCGCTGTGAGCCCGAAGGACCCGCTTGCCCTGAACCTCATGCGCATTACCGTCGACGGCAAGCCCCTGGACGATCCTGACAAGAGCATCGCCGACATCGAGCGCTGCACCGACGTGTCGCTCTCCAAGGCGGATGTGCAGTTCAAGTTCGACAACCTCGACCTGAAGCCGCGCCTGAACGTGACGGCCTGGCCCACGACCATCCGCTATACGACGGACCCGGACACAGTGCCCCCTGAGAACCTGATGCGGTTCCGCATGTACACGAACTATCAGGCGTTCATCGCGAGGTCGGAGGTCCGCATCTTCGACAAGGACGCGTCCGTCGAAGGCCAACCCCTTGCGATCGTCCCTGTGGACAAGGACGGACGGGCCACCTGGCAGCCGACGTTCCCCGAATACCAGGCCCCCGGGCGCGAACTCAAATATGTGCTCAGGGTCTACGACGCCAAGGGGCGCTTCGACGAGACCAAGCCGCTTCCCATCTGGATCGTGGACCGGCAGTCTCCCGAGATGCGCGAGCGCGATGCCGAGAAGGAGCTCCTCGTCGGCTACGGCGAGAACCGCCTCTCGGTCGACAACATCCAGAAGAAGGGTGGCACGGTCAAGGTCTACGGGAGCTCGGTCCCGTCCGGCCACGACGTCTTCGTCGCGGGCAGCCCCGTGCCGGTCGGGGACGGCGGAAAGTTCGTCACCGAGGAGATCCTGCCTTCCGGAACGCACAGCGTCGAGGTCGCGGTCCTCGACAAGGCCGGCAACGGCCAGGTCTATCTTCGCGACATCGAGCTGAAGAAAAGCGACTGGTTCGCCGTCGGCATCGCCGATCTCACGATTTCCCGCGATTATACGACCGGACCGGGCTCGTTCCTGGTTGCCGACTCGGCGCAGGATGACCACGCGCTGAACTATGACGGACGGCTGGCCTACTACGTAAAAGGAAAGTTCGGCGACGGCTGGCAGCTGACATCGAGCGCCGACACGCAGGAACAGCAGCTCAAGGACATCTTCAGGAATTTCAATGACAGGACGCCCAATGCGCTGTTCCGGAGCATCGACTCCAAGTATTTCTATCCCACCTACGGAGATGACGGGCGCGTGGAGGAGGGGGCCCCCACCCTGGGCAAGTTCTATGTGAAACTCAGCAAGGACGAGAGCTACGGCATGTGGGGCGACTTCAAGATACACTACGGCGACAACGACCTGGCACGCATCGACCGCGGGCTCTACGGCGCGAACGCGCGGTACCAGACGCCTGCCACCACGAGCTTTGGCGAGAAGCGCTTCTTCCTGGACGGTTTCTCCGCACAGCCCGGCACGGTCGCGACGCGCGAGGAGTTCCTGGGCACCGGCGGCTCGCTCTACTACCTGCATCATCAGACCGTCCTCACGGGCTCAGAGAGCGTCATGATCGAGGTCCGCGACAAGGATTCGGGCATCGTGATCGCTGCGAAGAGCCTGACGCCCTCCCTCGATTACACCATCGATTACCTGCAGGGCCGCGTCTCGCTTCAGCAGCCCCTTTCTCCGACCGCGTCCGACGCCATGCTGGTCAATTCCGGCGCCGCAGCGGGCAACCGGATGTATCTGGTCGTCCGGTATGAATACGTTCCGAGCGCGGGGGACACGAACAGCATGAGCCTGGGCGGACGGACGCATGTGTGGCTGAACGATTACGTGAAACTGGGCGTCACGGCCAACAGGGACGGAGGCTCGGACAACCCGAACGAGCTCACGGCGGCAGATCTTACCCTGCGCAAGAGCGCCCTTTCCTGGGTGAAGGTGGAGACGTCGAAGAGCAGCGGACCCGGCCTGACCTCGCTTGCCTCGAACGACGGCGGCATGACCACCAGTCCAGCCTGCCAGAGCTTCACCGTGTCAGCAAACGGCGTCCTTACGGCAAACCCAGCCTGCGCTTCCTTCGGCAGCGCAGCACCCGTTTCCGCGGGCGCCTACCGGATCGACGCGAGCCTCGGCTTTGCCGACGTCTTCGCCGGAGCTTCAGGCCAGTGGACGATGTACCTGCAGAGCCTGGACGCCGGCTATTCGGCGCCCGGACTGCAGACCGCCACGGACACCAAGCAGTATGGAGGCACATTCAAGGCGCCGCTCTCCAGCAAGGTCGATGTGACCGCCAAAGGCGACAAGACGGAGCGCGCGCAGGGCCTGAACACAAGCAATGCCGAGGTCGACCTGAACTATCATATGACCGAGCACTGGACCTTGAGCCCCGGTCTGCGGATCGACACCCGCCACGACGATTCGCCGGTCGTTCCGCCCACGCAGACCGAAGGAGACCGCACGGACGCCGCGCTGCGCGCGACGTATGATTCCAAGGAACGCTGGAGCGCCTACGGCTACGTGCAGGACACCGTCGAGAAGACCGGCACCCGCGAAGAGAACGGCCGCAGCGGTTCGGGCGGCGAGTACCGCGTGACCGACCGCTTCAAATTGGTCGGCGAGGTGTCGGACGGCGACCTGGGCGGGGCCGGCAAGCTCGGCATGGAGTACCTCTACTCCGACCGCACCAATATGTACTTGAACTACGTGTACGACAACGAGACCCCCGACAACGGGATGCGCGCCGGCAACGCGAGCATCGTCTCCGGGTTCAAGACCCGCTACTCCGACAGCGCCAGCGTCTATGCAGAGGAAAGGTACACCTACGGGAATGTCCCGACCGGCCTCACTCATGCCGCGGGCGTCGACCTTGCGCCCTTCGACCACTGGAACCTGGGCGTCAGTGTGGATTACGGGACGCTTCGTGACCCTATCACCGACGCCAGTCTCGTGCGCCAGGCCGCGGCCCTTCGCATCGGCTACGGCAACAAAGGCTTCGTCTGGGCCACCGCGTTCGAGTACCGCGTCGACAGGACGGAGGTCATCAACATCAACCCCGACAGCACGATGACCGCGAGCACGGTCAACCGCGACAGCTGGCTGGTCAAGAACGATGTGAAGTACCAGATCGACGACTCGTCCCGCCTCATCGGCAAGTTCAACCATGCGGAGAGCCGGAGCGAGGCCGCGTTCTTCGGCGGCAATTACACCGAGGCGGTCATCGGATACGGATACCGGCCCGTGACGAACGACCGCCTGAACACCCTGTTCAAATACACGTACTTCTACAACGTCCCGACCACCTCACAGGTCAACGACACGGTCACCTATACGTCCGCGGGCGTCTCCACGGGCATCCCTGCGAACTCGATCCAGAAGAGCCATATCGTTTCACTGGACGCAACCTACGACCTTACACAAAAGTGGAGCATCGGCGGCAAGTACGCCTACCGCCTTGGATGGGTCAGCGAGACGCTGCAGGATCCGGTCTTCTTCGAGAACCGGGCCGCACTGTACATCGCCCGAGCCGAATGGCATTTCGTCCATCTCTGGGAGGCCATGGTCGAGGCGCGTCTCTTGGACCTGCCCGACGCGCACGACAAGAAGAGCGGCTTCCTTACGGCCGTCTACCGGCAGATGGGAGCCCACATCAAGGCGGGTATTGGTTACAACTTCAGCGATTTTTCGGACGACCTGACCCAACTCAACTACAAACACCAGGGCTTCTTCGTCAACCTGATCGGTGAGTTCTAGGATTACTGGATGTCCTGGGGCTATGCCCCGGGCGTCATGGCGTGATCGAAACAGGAATGTTCGTGATGGGAGGGAAATCAAAATGTCTTACCGGCTGACAGGCATCGTGGTTACGGTCTCCGTGCTCTGTTTCTTTTCCGCAGCCTACGGAGGGGACATCACCAAGGAAGAGCTAAAGGGCCAGGACGAGCAGGTCCAGGATATCAAGAGCGACGTCCTTGCAATCTCCGCGGAGCTCGCAAAGCTCGAGGAGAAGCTCTTGTATCCGTCCAGCACCGAGGTCTCCGTATTCGTTTCCCTGGCAGAGGGCCTCACCTTCCGTCTCGACTCGGTGGAACTCCAGATGGACGGAAACATTGTCGCCCGCCATGTGTACAGCTTCAAGGAGCTCGAAGCCATGAGAAAGGGCGGGGTACAACGCATCTATACCGGCAATATCCGCTCCGGCGACCATGACCTCTTGGTCTCCGTCATGGGCAAAGCAAAGGGAGGCTCTGACCTCCGGAAAGCCGAGAGCTTCAAGATCAGCAAGGACGTCGCTCCCAGGATCGTCGAACTGTCGCTCTCGGACCAGGGCATCACCGAAAGAAGCAGGTAGACCATGAAAAGGCTTTTCGTCCCATTGATACTGGTGCTGCTCTCTGCCTCCCTATCGCTGGCAGAAGCGCCTGCCCCGAAGGATCTGAAAGACCTCTATTTCGGAGAGGCCCTGTATCACGCCTATCAGGGCGAGTGGTTCGATGCCGTCTCCCGGCTCGACACCGAGTTGGCCCTTCATTACGGGGTCGATGAGCCCGCGCGGGACACCCTTCATTACCACGTTAACCAGGCGGAGTTCGATGTGGGCGACTTTGAGCTCTACTATCGGATGCACCGGAAGGCAGGGCGGGCAATCAAGGCGGTCATCGAGGGGAACGTCCCCGAGCCTGTTCGGAACGAGGCTATCTTCCGCCTCGCTCGCATCTACTTCCAAAAGGGCCAGCCCAAGGAGGCCCAAGAGGCCGTTGACCGCATCAAGGGCGCCGTTCCCGAGAAGATCCGGAACGACCTTGCTTTCCTCAAGGCTGAGATCCTCATGGCCAACGGCCGTTTTGCCGAATCAGCCCGCATCTTTTCAGACATCCAGGACGCTCCGGGCCTCTTGGGCTTCAGCACCTACAACCTGGGAATCGCCCTGACCCGGGACGGGAAGGAGACCGAGGGCCGAAGCTCACTCGAACGGGCCGGCCAGATCAAGAGCGTCGATAATGTCACGCTGGCGATCAAGGACAAGTCCAACCTCGTCCTCGGTGAAAAGCTCCTGTCAGAAAAGAAATTTGCCGCTGCCAAGGACGTCCTGGACAGGGTGCGGCTCGCCGGTCCCTTCTCCAACAGGGCGCTCCTCAGTTCCGGATGGGCAGACGCTTCCCTTGACAATTACCAAAGCGCCCTGGTGCCCTGGACGATCCTTGCCGGGCGCGCGGCGACCGATCCCTCTGTCGAGGAGGCCATGCTCGCGGTTCCCTATGCCTATATCAAGCTCGGCATCTACAGCAAGGCGGCTCTCCTCTACGCCCAGGCCCTCGAGGCCTACGGCAGGGAGATCGAGAAACTTTCCGCCTCGATAACGAGCATCAACGAAGGCAAATTCCTTCAAGCGCTCCTGCGGGAAGAGCTTAAGCAGGATCCTGACTGGGTCGTGAAGCTGCGCGGGCTTCCAGAGGCTCCCGAAACGTTCTACCTCCTCGACCTCCTTGCTTCCCACGATTTTCAGGAGTCGCTCAAGAATTACCTGGACCTTGCGGAGCTCCGCGTGAAACTTTCAGCCTGGTCGGGCGACCTCGTCGCATTCAAAGACCTCACCCAGAAGCGCAGGGCGTATTACGAGCAGCTTCTCCCGGTGGTCGACCGGGAATTCCGCCGGCTGGACACTCTTATGCGCCTCAGGCTTTCACAACGAGACAGCATAGAAAAGAGGCTCCATGCCATGCTGACGGCGCCTCGTCCCGAACAGCTTGAGACCGCCGACGAGCGCGTCACGATCGAGCGGCTGAACCAGCTGGAACGGAAGCTTGCCGCCGCCGTCCCTGACGCATCCGGCGCCGCCTGGGCGCGGATCGCACTCCTGCGCGGCGTGCTTTCCTGGAACATGTATACGGACTATGACCATCGCGTAACCCTTGCCTTCAGGCATCTCCACGAGCTGAACAGCGAGATCGACCGGATGAAAGGGGAATATGCTGCCTTTGTCCGCACCCGTCAGGCCGCCACGCAAAGCTACGAGGGCTACGACGACGTTATCCGCACGTTAAGCGAAAGGACTGCTGCCGCACGGAAGAACGTGGATAAACTGATGTCCCGGCAGGGGAAGATCCTCGAGACCATGGCCGTGACCGAACTCACCCGGAGGCGCGAACGTCTCGAAAAATTCCAGGTAGACGCGCGCTTTGCCATGGCCGACAGCTACGACCGCGCGAGGCGCGCCCAGGACAAGAAGAGGGCCGAACAATGACGACAACCGACCGTCTTTTCCATCCTCTGTTCGCTCTGTCGCTTCTGCTTGTCTCTTGCCAGACCCCTGGAACAACGGATTCGCTCGCCAATCTGCGCGGCGCGCATATCGATATCAAGGGAGAGCGGATCGAGGACGGGCTGGGCAAGGCCATGGATGGGTACCAGCGTTTCCTCCAAGAAACCCCGGGATCATCCGCGCTCAAGCCCGAGGCCATGCGCCGCCTTGCGGACCTGAAGATCGAAAAGGAATACGGCCTCCTTCCCGGGGACGGCGGGCGCCCTCGTGCCCAGTCGTCACACCCCGTTGTCCCGGCTTCCGCACAAAATGAATCGCAGGCCGATTTCGAGAAAAGGGCGGGGGCGCTGGAGGACCAGGGCGCGACTGACTCGGCGAACCTTGAACGTCCCGGCGCACGCGAGGCCATCGCGCTCTATCAAAGACTTCTTACCGAGTATCCTCATTACGAGCACAACGACCAGGTGCTCTATCAGATGTCCCGGGCCTACGAAGAACTGGGCCAGCCCGACCTTGCGATGAAAGTCATGGACCGGATGGTTCGGGACTATCCCACATGCCAATACATGGACGAGGTGCAGTTCCGGCGTGCCGAATACTTCTTTACCCGGAAACGCTACCTGGACGCCGAGGACGCGTACCAGAGCGTTGTCCAGATGGGCGACAAATCGTACTTTTACCAGCTTGCCCTGTACAAGCTCGGATGGACCTTCTACAAGCAGGAGCTTTACGATGAGGCGCTTGGCCGGTACATTGCGCTCCTCGATTACAAGGTCAGAACGGGCTACGACTTCGCACAGACCAAGGACAAGATGGAGAAGAAACGTATCGACGATACATTCAGGGTCATCAGTCTGTGCTTCTCCAATTTAGGAGGACCCAAGACCGCCGCTGAATACTTTACAAAACATGGTGCCAAGAGCTACGAGGACGGCATCTACAGCAATCTCGGAGAGTTCTACTTTGACAAGCGCCGTTATGCCGACGCGGCCGCAACCTACAACGCCTTCGTCAGCATGAATCCCTTCCACAGAAGAGCGCCTGATTTCCAGATGCGGGTGATCGATATTGATATTGCCGGCGGGTTCCCGAGTTTGGTCATCGACGCAAAGAAGGAGTTCTCAAGGACCTACGGTCTCACGGCCCCTTACTGGAAGCATTACAGACCCGGCGACCGTCTGGAGGTCCTTTCCTGGCTCAAGACGAACCTCACCGACCTTGCCAAGCATTACCACTCGCTTTACCAGGACAAAGAGGCGGCGAAGGATAAGGGCAGCAACTTCGAGGAGGCCATGCATTGGTACCGGGAGTTCCTCGCCTCCTTCCCGAAGGACCCGGATTCACCGGCCGTCAATTATCTTTTGGCTGACCTCTTCATGGAGAACCGTGCATTCGACATGGCCGCGGCGGAGTACGAAAAGACCTCCTACGGCTACCCGCACCATGAAAAATCAGCCCAGGCCGGCTATGCAGCCGTCTACGCCTATCGCCAGCAACTGGCCGGCGCCGCCCCGGAGCAAAAGGACCAGGTAAAGCGCAAGACCGTAGCGAGCTCGCTCAAGTTCGCCGAAACCTATCCGGAGCACGAGAAGGCGGCTATCGTCCTCGGGGCCGCCGCGGATGACCTGTACGGAATGCGGGACTTCGAGGGGGCTCTCGCCGCCGCGCGCAAACTCGTCCTTTCCTACCCCAAGACCGATGCCGATGTCGTCAGGGAGGCCTATGTCGTGATGGGCCACTCAACCTACGAGCTTCACCGTTACGCCGAAGCCGAGGAGGCCTACGTGAAGGTCCTTTCGCTCCTCCCCGCCGGAGACAAGAGCAGGGACGGCATAAGCGACAACCTCGCCGCAGCGATCTACAAGCAGGGCGAGCAGGCCCGTTCCGTCAAGGATTACCGGGCGGCGGCGGACAACTTCCTTCGGGTGGGGCGTGTGGTGCCCGCGTCGAGGATCAGGGTCAACGCCGAGTACGACGCTGCGGCTGCCCTGATAGAGATCAAGGACTGGAAGATGGCGGCATCCGTCCTCTCCGGGTTCCGCGAGAAATTCCCCGGGAGCGATCTCCTTCCCGAGGTCACCAAAAAGATCGCCTACGTCTACCGCGAGGACGGCAAGCTGAGCCTTGCGGCCGGCGAATATGAGCGCATCGAGGGAGAGTCAAAGGATGAAGACACCCGGCGCGAGTCTCTCCTCACCGCAGCGGAGCTCTACGATAAGGCAGGCGACCGGGACCGCATGCTTTCGGCATACCGGCGCTATGTGGACCATTTCCCGCATCCCGCTGAACCCAACATGGAAACGCGCGCCAAGATCGCCGATATCTTGAAGAAGAACGATTTCAACGGTTATCTCGCCGAGCTCAAAGAGATGGTTGCAATTGACGCAGCAGCCGGGGCCGAGCGTTCGCCCCGTACCCGTTATCTGGCCGCTACCTCCGCGCTGGTGCTTGCCGAGCAAACCTTCGGCCAGTTCGCAGGGATAAAACTGGTAGAGCCGTTCAAGGCGAACCTTGAGAAGAAGAAGGAATTGATGAAGGCCGCAACAGAAGAGTTCAGCAGGCTCTTGGACTACGAGGTCGGCCTTGTCACCGCGGCCGCGACATTCTATCTGGCCGAGATCTACGCGGATTTCAGCCGGGACCTGAAAGGGTCCGAACGCCCGAGGGACCTGGGCCCCGCGGAGCGGGAGGAATACGAACTCGCGATCGACGACCAGGCCTATCCATTCGAGGAGAAGGCCATCGCAACGCATAAGAGCAATCTCGATCTGATCTCTCGCGGCGTCTACAACGAGTGGATCGAAAGAAGCTTGCAGAAGCTTGCCAAGTTCGTTCCCGCCCGCTACGACAAGAAGGAAGAAGAGAGCGCCGTCATGACGTCGCCGGACACCTACCTCTTTGCCGTCGAACGTCAGGAGGAGCCTGCGCCTCTGGCAAACACAGGGGCGGCGCAGTCCGATGAACCGAAGCCGGTACCTGCACCTTCAGGGACTCAGGATCTACCAAGGCGGTTGAGCCAAAGCAGGAATTGAGGCAGGCAGCATCGAAGAGAACCGTAAAGGGTCCGTCCGGTGGAAGGCGGACGCTGCCACGGATGTCCCGAACGATAGGTCTCCTGACGGAGATCCGGGTTGACGGTGGGGAGAACAGGGCGATGAATATCAGACATGGATTTCCTGTACAGATGTTCAGGTTCCAAAATATTCCCGGAGCATTGTCTCTGGCCGTGATGACCATGGTCCTAGCCGGTTGCGCAGCCGGAGCAAAGGTTCAGCCTGCGCCTGTCGAAACCGCTATGTTCAAGGGGCCATCCGTGGAAAGGCTCTCTGACGGACAGGGATTCGTCATCCAGGAAGCCCCGGTCATGAACGCTGAATCCCGGGAAGCATTCGACCAAGCTGTCTCACTCCTCAGCGAGGGGAAGAACGACAGGGCCATCGAACTCTTCTCCAAAGTGATCGAGCGGTCGCCGGGGATTACGGCTCCTCATATCGACATGGCCATAGGCTACATCCGGACGGGGAAGACGGGGCCGGCCGAAGAACACCTGAAAGAGGCGCTGGAACTTTTCCCCGGCCATCCGGTTGCCAGCAATGAATACGGGCTGCTCCTCCGCAGAGCCGGGCGTTTCAAAGAGGCCAGGGAAGTGTATCTGAAGGCGATCGAACGGTTCCCGGAATACCTGCCCGTCCATAAGAATCTCGGTATTCTCTGCGATCTGTATATGGATGATCCGGAATGCGCCCTCCATGAGTTTGAGAGCTACGCAGCCGGCGCACCTGCGGACACGCAGGCCAAGACCTGGATTGCTGAACTGAAGATACGGCTCAAACGTTAGGCGAAAGGAGGAGAAACATGTTCAGGAACGCACTGCTTTGCTTCTTCTTGCTTCTCCTGTCGGCGGGCCTTGCAGTTGCCGGAAGCAACGTTCCGGCGCCCAGGGATGCGCCAAAGCCGGCACCGGAGAACAAGGAAGCGAAGGCGGAAGGGGCCAAGGAGCTTTCCGGCATGTCCATCGTTGGTAACGACGAGGCCCCGAAAGCGCTCTATATCGTGCCCTGGAAAAGCTCCGAGATGGGCGAAGGAACGAGTTTGGATATGTTGCTCTCCGCGAGCGACACGCCCGTGGACCGCGACGTGTTCAAGCGTCAACTGGAGTTCTACGAACAAAGCACCAAGAAGTGACATCGCTGTCGGAACAGCGTAAATAAGGAGGAAACACCATGTTTATCGTACGGTTCTTTCAGAAGGGCGGTTTGTTCATGTTTCCCATTCTATTCGTGCTGTTGGTCGGCGTGGTCATTGCGATCGAACGCTGGATCCACCTGAAGCGCGCCCGGGAGGAGAATAAGAAGACGTGGAACAGGATCTATCCTGTGCTGGAAACGGGCGAGTTCGACAAGGCCCGGGAAATCACCAACAAGGATACATCGACAATGGCGCAGATGCTGGGGATGGGCCTGGCCAGGCAGGGCGCGGTCAGGCGCCGCGAGGACATAGAGATCGCCATGGAAGAGAGTATGATGGAGATCGTTCCGCAACTGGAGAAGCGCACTCCCTATCTGGCGCTCTTGTCCAACATTGCCACCCTGTTTGGGCTCCTGGGCACGATCATGGGCCTCATCATGGCCTTCGCAGCAGTAGCCACCGCGAGCCCGGCCGAAAAGGCGGCACTCCTTGCGGCCAGCATTTCCGAGGCAATGAACTGCACTGCCTTCGGCCTGATATCCGCGATCCCGCTGCTCCTGCTCCATGCGAAGCTCACGACAACCACGGGACAGATCGTCAACAGCCTGGAGATGGCGTCGGTCAAGTCCTTGAATGCCATTTCAAGCTTCACCAAGCGCCAGTTCGAGAGGACGCCGTCCTTGCCGGGCGCCAACGTGACAGGAGCCGACCATGTTCAGACACTACCGCAATAAGAGCAAGGCGGAACAATCGGATTTCGATACTGACATCATGCACTTGATCAACCTGACGCCGATGATGGACATCCTTACCGTTCTCGTGGTCTTCTTGCTCATCACCGCCGTCTTTATGAGCATAACGATCGAGGAGCTCTCCGTACCGACTGTTGCCGGCGCGCAGGCTCGCAGCATGCCGAATTTCGCCATCGAGGTGATCGTCCGCAGAGCGGGGCTCGAGATCTCCAACGGTTCGTCGGTTTCGGACAGGATACCCAGGAAGGACGACAAGTATGATATCGGGGCGCTTTCCAAGACGCTCCTTCGTCTCAAGGCCCAGTACCCGGGGAAAGAGGACGCCACGGTCCTGATGGAACCGGACATCAAGTACGACAGCCTTATCGAGATCATGGACGCAGTACGAAGCACCGAAGAACCGCCTGAAGGCGGCGGAGAGGCCAGAAAGATCGAGCTCTTTCCGAAGATATCCATAGGAGACGCGCCATGAAGGAAACAAGACGCATGAAACGGATGGAACGGAACAACAGGAAGGGCGTGATCAGGGGGCTCGGCATAAACCTTATCCCCATGATGGACGTCCTCACCGTCCTGGTGTTCTTTCTGCTCTTTCATTCGTTCAACAGCACACTGCCGGACGCGCAGATCGCTCTTCCCGAGTCCTCTATCCAGACTCGGCCAAGGGAAACAGTCGCGATCGTTGTGAGCCCTGAATCGGTCATGGTCCAGGGAGAACCAGTCGTCAGCACGCCCAAGCTCCTTGATAACGGCATCGTTATGGTCAAGGAACTCCAGGACCGGCTGGAGCAGCTTGGTCATGGCATCATTGGTGCCGGCGCCGAGGCAGCCGCCAAAACCATGGAGGTCACGCTTCTTGCCGATAAGACGATACCGTTCAAGGTGCTCAAGAAGATAATGTCAACCTGCACGGCCTGCGGATACGGAAGGATCTCCCTTGCCGTCGCAGAGAAGGCGGGAAAATGACCACCTCCATTTTGGAAGAGGAACTGTCCCAGCTGGACGTCCAGATCGAGGATGCCCTGAAACGGCGAACCGCCCTGGAGGAAGAGCTCCGGGTCGTCGATGCCGAGTTGGGAACATTCGCCAGCGAAAGGCAGCGGTTCGACGCGCTTAAGAACGTCCTTACTGCTCTCGACAAGCTTGGCGAGCTGAAGGCGGAGGAGCTCTTTTGGGCAGGGCTCGCCGAACGGCAAAATGCCGAAGGACACATAAAGCGCGCGAGGAACCGGCTCGCTCTTTTCGAAGGCGACATAAGCGGAATCCTGGAAAAGAAGGCAACGCTCCAGGGCGAGATAAACCGGTGTCTTGACGAACTTGCCTTCCTTCAGGAGGAAGTGCGCGACGCCTACGAACGCGATGAACGGCGGGAGGAAGAATATGTCGTCGACCGCGAGATATCTCCCGTTCCCAATCACTCGCTGGCACTGCCGGGGGACGATAATTCCGAGAGCGAACGACGCTTCCGCAGATCATTGCTTGCCGCATTGTTATTCTATCTCCTTTTCGGAGCTGTCATCCGCCTCTGGGTGTTGCCTGCGCCGGAACGCCCGACTGTCGCCAAGATCCCCGAACGCCTGGTCTCCATGCTCCGGAGGGAGCCGCCCAGACGTGAGCCGGAGTCCGAGCGCCGCAAAGAGGAAAGGAAGCTTGAAAAGAACCAGCAAAAGGCGCCGGAGAAACAGCATGAAGAGCAACCCAAGGCAGTCGCTTCTGAAACAGAGACCGCACGGAGCAAAGCGGAGAGCACGGGGGTCCTGGCCTTCAAGGAATCCTTCAAGGGCATGCTGGAAGAAGCTCCCGCTGCACGTCTCGGAACCGAGGCTCGCATTAACAACCAGGCGGTCGTTGCCGCAGGCCAGGCCCGTCCAAGCCGATCTCTTGTTGCCATGCAGTCGGCGGGTGGTTATAGCGGCGGCATCAGCAACTCCGGGATCAGCCGCACTATCGGCAGCGGAAACGGCAGCCGTATCGGCGGCGTCGGGTTCACCCGGGTGGAAAACACGGTTGGGGGGCAGGCAGGAGAGTCGAGGCCGCTTGCTTCAGGGCCGGGACCTGGCCGTACCGATGAAGAGATCCAGATCGTTTTCGACAGATACAAGGCGGCGCTCTATCGGCTCTACAACGCACAACTGAGGAAGGACCCGACGCTTCGGGGCAAGATGATCCTGAGGATCACCATCGAGCCGGGCGGCGAGGTTTCCTCCTGCACCGTGCAGTCGAACGACCTTGCCTCGGAAGAGCTGGTTTCACAGGTTGTCGAACGCGTCAAGAAGTTCAACTTCGGGCCGAAGGAGAAGGTATCCAAGATCATCATCCTCTACCCGATTGATTTCCTGCCCGCGGTTTAGCTCCGGGAGCTCGGAACTGAAACCGGGCTCCTTGAAAGGAAAAGGAACCTTTCACGCAGACAACAGGCGTGAGGAAACATGGGCAAAGCACAGTCATTGCCTCTTGATGAAGTGAGAAGACTCGTGGGAAGCTCTGATCCTGACGGGCGACTGATATTGTCCTGATTTGGGACTTCTAGAGCAGTTGCTAATCTAAGGATTATTGACTGCTGAATTTCTGACAGATTGCGAGGGCAAAGAGGAGCGTCAATTTCAATGCAACGATGTGCATCTTACGGCGAGGAATCTAATTAAACTATTATTTATTAAACAGTTATCTAGAATTGCCCTCGTTGGGGATATTTTTTGCTTTTTAGGACAAGTAGATAACTTTAGTGGTATACTTAGTTTTATCATTGCTCCTCCGTGATAAAGCCAAACCCGTCGTGAGGCGGGGACGGAAAGCGACGGGTCTTGGAAGATTGAGACGGCCGAGCTGCCAAAAGGATGAACTATGGCTAGCTCGGCCTTGTTTTTTTTCAAAGCCGGCAGTACCGGTTCGCGGCCAGGTCCGGAAGGATGGGGACCGGTTTCTGTCCCACAGCAAGGAGACGAACAACGACTGGTCCGGAAGCGGGTGCGATGTTCACGTCTGATCATACTTGAAGCGCGGCCAAACACTGATTCTCAAGGAGGAAGCGAACATGCAAGAACTCAGGAAGATTCTTGGTCTCTGGTTCACGGTATTACTGGTAATCAGTCTGTCGGGTTGCGGAAGCGGAAGCGGCAGCTCGTCCGGTACCCTGCAGGGGCAGCCGAATGCTTCACAGATGGGGATATTGAATGTCTCGCTGACCGATGCGGCAGCCCCCGGTCTTGACGCGGTGAATGTGACCGTCCGCAAAGTGCGTGCGCACCAGAGCGCTAGCGCCTCCGAGGACGATGCCGGATGGTCGGACATCGCAGTCGAACCGCCGAAGAAGATCAACCTGCTGAGCCTCACCAACGGCGTGCTGGAAAGCCTGGGCCAGACAGAATTGCCTGCAGGTCATTACACTCAGCTGCGCCTTGTCCTGTCCAGCAACAAGACAGGAACCGTCCCTGCCAATTCCGTTGTCCTGTCGGGATCGGATACCGAGATCCCGCTCGACACGCCGAGTGCAGTGCAAAGCGGCATCAAACTGATCAATGAGTTCGATGTGGCCCCGGGGCAGCTTGTCGATCTCGTGCTGGATTTCGATGCTTTGAAGTCCGTCGTGAGACGCGGCAACGGGAAGTACTTGCTCAAGCCGGTTATCCACATACTTCCGACCGTGCTCACAGGGATCAGCGGATTTGTCGATAAAGGCTTGGCGGGCGACAATGTCCTGGTCTCATCAGAGATGAGTGGCTCGGTCATTCGCGCCACGATACCGGACCCGCAAACAGGGCAGTTCTTCCTGTCCCATCTGTCACCCGGAAACTACGATGTCGTCATCACCGCCGACGGCCATGCGACAGCGGTCATTGCGGGCGTGCCGGTGACGAGCGCCACGAGCACGGCTGTCGTGACCATGGTGAGCACCAGCGCCCAGC
Source organism: Nitrospirota bacterium (assembly GCA_037916085.1). Classification (GTDB taxonomy): domain Bacteria; phylum Nitrospirota; class UBA9217; order UBA9217; family UBA9217; genus JAKAHZ01. The sequence continues at coordinate 17,134 of JBAIYC010000509.1, forward strand.
CGATCTCCCTGCCGACCTCCTCGATGGGAAACATCAGCGGCACGGTGGCAACGAACCCGAGCAGCACCACGACCGTCGTCGGCCTTGTGGCGACGGAACAGACCTTTTCCGGTGGCGGCCCGACCGTCACGCTGAAGTCACAGGCGGTCGAGTTGCCGGGCATCTATTCTCTGGATCTGCCCATGGCGGCTCCGCTGCTCGGCCAATACGGCGCGGGCACGCTGCCGATCGCCTTCACTCCGCAGGACGATATAGCTGGAAAATATGCAGTCGAGGCATCGGCCCCCGGGTACCTGACGCAGCAAGTTGATGTGGATATCTTTAATGTTCTCGTGACACAGCAGAGCTTCACATTGATACCGATAAAGTAATCTGCGACCACAGATGGCGCACACAGGGCTCCCCCCTTCGGGAGCCCTTTTTTTTGGCCGTCCTGACCTGCAGACCGAAAGGTGCGGTAATAGTGCATGCGCGAAAGAGATTCATCTTGCCATTTATCATGATTTGGACTAATCTTGCGTACCACGCACGAAGAGCAGCGGGCCGATTGCGATGTCACGTGCAAGATGAAGTCACAATGCAGCACGGCCGTAGAATTAGAATCCAGTGCACTCTACAGGCAAAGACTGCGGCTTCCGCAGTAAGATTCCCAGACTTCCAGGTCTCCCGATTGGGGAAGGAGCATGATGGTATGAGCGTTCTCAAGATTCTCGTGCTTGCGCTGGTTCAGGGCGCGGCCGAACTGCTGCCTGTGTCGAGTTCCGCCCACGTCATTGTGGCGGAGAAGCTCATGGGGCTTGATCCCACCAGACCTGACATGACGCTCCTTCTCGTCATGCTTCATACCGGGACCATGTTCGCGGTCATAGCGTTCTTCTGGCGGGCCTGGAAGCAAAGCTTCTTCTCCTCACGAAAAGCATTCTTCGAATCGGCGAAGCTGATCGCGCTCGCCACGCTCTTCACGGGAATCGTCGGCCTTGCACTCAAGGCCCTTATAGAGAAACTCTTCATGAGGGACGTTCCGCATGCTGAGATAGAGCTCCTTTTCGGCAATCTGGTCCTGATCTCGGTCTCCTTGGCTGGTGCAGGTGTATTGATACTGATCGCCGGCTGGAAGGCTCGCGGATTCAAGGAAACAAGGCCGGAAGTGGACGCAAGGAGCTCGAGCCTGATCGGGATCGTCCAGGGCCTCTGCCTGCCCTTTCGCGGCTTTTCCCGTTCGGGAGCTACGATCTCCACGGGACTTCTTCTGGGGGTCCAAAAGGCAAGAGCCGAAGAATTCAGCTTCGCCCTCGCTGTTATCCTCACCCCGCCGGTGATCATCAGGGAAGTCCTGAGGCTGGTAAAGATGCAGCACGTGGACTCATTCCTGTCCGCACGCATGGCGAGTCTCCTGTACCCCGGGCTTCTCGGCATGATGCTGAGCTTTGCGGCCGGCATTCTGGCCCTCCGCTGGCTTTCCCGTTGGCTGGAGCGCGGAAGGTGGCATTTCTTCGGGGTGTACTGTCTCTTCGCGGCGCTGGCCGTCGTGGTGCTGAACGTCACCGTGTTCGGATGAAACAAGGTTTGCCAGAAGGTTTTTCCCCCGTGCCCTCACCACCCAAGAATCCTTCACATTAGGTGTTGACAAGACCGTCCGGACCGGGTATATCTATCACCTCGTTATGATAATGGTTCTCAATTTCATCCAAGGCCGATGAGGCGGGACAGTGTGGCCGAAAGGGGGGGCTTTTATGAACAGGGAGGATGCTGCGAAGGCTTGTCGCGACGCTCTGCCGGGATTCCGGAGCGTCGATCCTGAAGGCCGGGCCTTGAGCAGGGCGGCCGGATGGCGAGCGGAGGGGATGCTCCCCGATGGTGTCGGCCAGCCAGCGCCCGGCGAGCGGCACGACCGGGCGTCTTTTTTTGGAAGTTTCACTGATACTGATTGTCAATTTCGTATCGGAGGAGGGGCGTGACGAGAGCTGCACTGGTTGTCGCGGTCGCATGTGCGCTGAACGCGGGGACGGCATTCGCCGCCCATCCATTGATTACGGACGATACGGGCACGCAGGGAAAGGGACGCTCGCAACTCGAATTCGTCGGTCAATATGATGTTGCCAGGAACGGAGGGACCGAGGAGAGAAGCTATTCCATTCCCACCTTTCCTTTCCTGACCTATGGCCTTGCCGATGCAACGGACATCCTGTTCGGGATGCCCTACACGTCCGAACGGACCGAAGACGCAGGGACGACACCTGCCGTTCGCGGCGCCACGGATGCGATCATCCAGTTGAAAACACGGTTCTATGATGCCAATGGTCTCAGTTTCGCGGTCAAGCCGGGTGTCAGCCTTCCGACGGGTAACGCGTCGGAAGGGCTCGGCAATGGAAAGACGTCCTACAGCTTGTTCTTCATCGCTACGAAATCAGCCGAACCCTGGGAGGTAGATTTCAATGCGGGATATTTCCGGAACGAATACAGGCTCCCGTCGGATCAGGAGACCAAGAGAAAAGACATCTGGCACGTCTCGCTTGCGTCTGTGGTCAAGGTCATGAAGGACCTTGCCGTTGCGGCGGACACAGGCGTGGAGCGGAACCCCGACAAGGCATCGGACACGCCCCCCGCCTACATCCTGGGCGGCCTCATCTATTCGCTCCGAGAAGATCTGGATATCGATATGGGAATGAAGGCAGGACTGAACAAGGCCGAAGCGGCCCATTCGGTCCTGGCGGGG
>JBAIYC010000510.1:0-5792 GCA_037916085.1 Nitrospirota bacterium
GGTCATCCGGATCACGCTCTCCTCCCTCCCCCCCGACTGGGAGAAACTGTTCGACACCCGCGCGATCTCATCGGGGTGCGGCAAGGGCATCACGCTCACCAACTATGACCGCGCCCGCGATCGTCGGATCGAGGTCGAGGGGCCGCTTCTTTCGCTGGATGACATCCGGAACCTGCTCACCCGGTTCCGGAACATCTCCAGCCTCTACCTCGAGACCGGCGGCGTGCACAGCGCGGCATTGTCGGACGGGAAGGACCTCCTGTTCTTCTCGGAGGACATCGGCAGGCACAACGCAGTGGACAAGCTGATCGGCAAGGCCTTCCTGAAGGGCGTTCCCGTCGAGAACAAGATCCTGCTCACCAGCGGGAGGGTCACCTCGGAGATCACGACCAAGGCGGGCAGGAACCGCTTCCCCGTCCTGATCAGCCGGGCCGCGCCCTCCTGCATGGCAGTCAGCTACGCCGAGGACATGGGCATCACGCTTATCGGCTTCGCCCGCGGCGACCGGATGAACATCTACACCTGGCCGAACAGGGTCAGACTGTCCTGATCGTGCCGAATCGTGCACAAAACCGCCCGCGCCGCCTACACAGCTCCCGGCACAACTACGCCAAGGGTCGTTCATCACCCCGGAATTCGATCGAGAGCCGCCTGCTCAGAGAGCCGGCAGCGGAACCTGCGGCACCCGTAGACGCTGGCTGACGTGTGCGGGGTTTCTCCTTGACATGTCGCCCCGGGAGCGGTATCGTGTATCAAAGATTAATGCTGTCTTATTTATAGAAGAATAGTATTGGGAAACAGATCGCACCGGCCTGTGTAAGTACTTCCCCCACTTGTTTCATCCATCCTGATCTTCAGCGCCATTCTACGAAACACAGGCATTTCCCCTATCAGAGTTCCGGGATATCCTGCGTCGAACCCGAGCCAAAATACTGACTTCATCGCCAAAGATTATCGTCTGTCGATACTACGCATGCCACGATATGGCCCGTTCGTTGCTCCGGAACACAGCAAGCGGGACATTGTGGCCGAATAGGATACATCACAGGTTCAAGATACACCATTCTCCCGCACCGAGCATCAACGAGCATCCCATGAAAAGAAAGGCGACACCGATCATGAAAAGGAAAGCGATGACCCTTTGTACTGCACTCATCGCGGCCGTCCTTCTTGCCGGCTTCCTGTCGGCATGCGGCTCTGCGAACAAGGACTCCATCTTTGATCCCACCACCGGACATCCGGCAGGTTGGTCTTCTCCCGCCAGCCACGGCGCTTCGGCGAAGTCGAAGCCGGGGTTCAGCACCTGTCAGGAATGTCACGGTACGGACTTTGCCGGCGGCATTTCCAAGCAATCCTGCTTCACCTGCCATGGGGTGAATGCACCCCATGCTCCGGCCCCGTGGAGGATGCCCATCACGGCCTATACGCACACCACCACCGACCAGGGGAACGCCCCGGTATGCGCCCAGTGCCATGCCAATGGAGCAAATTCATCGGTCGCTCCGAGCACGCCCGCTCCTGCAGGGACGCCGCCCGGCTGCTTCAACAACACGCTCTGCCATGCTGCGCCGACCTGCGGGTCCTGCCACGGCATCCCGCCGGACGGAGCGGTATTCCCGAACATCGCCGGCAGCCATTCGGTGCATACGGCGGCCAATGCACTTGTGATCTGCAATACCTGCCACCTGGGAGCGGGGGCAGGAACGGCGCTGCACGAGAACGGCGTCGTCAACGTCATCCTCGACCCGACGTACAATGCGAAATCCGGGAACGCTGCCTACAATGCCGCATCGCTCACCTGCACCAATATCGCATGCCACGGCAGCTCGCGGACCCAGACCGCGACCCAGGGGAATGCCACCCCGCCGCAGTCCACACCCGGTCCGACCCCTGTCTGGGGGTCCGGTACGATCGACGTGAACACCCAGTGCACGGCCTGCCACGTGCTCGGACCGAGCGCAGGTCTGCCCGAGAACAACAGCTACTTTTCCGGTCAGCATCGCCGCCACGTCTACGAAGAGGGCCGGGCCTGCACGGACTGCCACGACACGACGAAGCTTGCTCCTGTGCACTTCACATCGCTGACCGCACCGATTTCGGAAGCGGCTGCAGCGGCAACGCTCAATAGCTCGCTCAATTTCAACGGCACGACCTGCAGTCCGCGCTGCCATTACACAGAGACCTGGTCTGGTGGCAACTGAAAGAACGACGGACAATAAAAAAGGCGCCTGACGATCAGGCGCCTTTTCTTTTATCTTTTTGTCCCCCGCGGTTTATCTTTTTCTGTCCATCAAGGTGTTCAGGTTGATCTCGAAGGCCACGCAGGGCATGGAGATCTGCCGCAGCTCCAGCGCCTCGGGCCGTATCTCGCCGATATGACCGATCTCCTTCCCGGAGACGATGACCTTTCCGCACCGGCCCGCCAGGAAGGTGGGGTGTTCGGCAGGCTCCAACCGGTATTCGACGCCAAGATAATAGAGCAGCACATCGAGGGAAGAATGCATCTCCGAGAAGTTCGCCGAAGGATGGGAAATGAGCGCCGCCACGTTCAGGTCAGTGCGCGTGCCCATGTTGACTGCCGGGTCCAGCACAGCCACCTCTCCTACCTCGAATGTCCGATGAGGATAGAAGGCCTTTGAGCTTGCGGCCTCCACGTTCAGGAGCGACGGCAGCGCGCTGTTCCGGAGCACGGAATAGGCCAGGGACATGACATTGTCGACTTCCACCAGCCGTTCGCCCGGCAGCAGCGTGTCCTGCAGCTCCTCCCGGGAACACAGGATGTTCGACACGAACTCCTGGAATCCTGCGCCTACCATAAGGCTGCGTACGGTGTCCGAGAGCAGCTCGACCTGTGAGAGCCCGCCCACCGTCGACTGCCGGGGCATGACCGGCTCGAAGGAATCATATCCTCTGGCGACGGCAAAGTCCTCCACCATGTCCATAGCGTGCATGATATCGTCGCGGTACGGCGGATAGGTGACGGTGATCGAGCCTTTCGATGCCGTAATACGGTGGCCGTAGGACTGCAGCCGCAGCTTGAGCTCTGCAAGCGGCACGTCCTCACCGAGCGCCCGAGAGAACTGATCGAGCGAAAGCTTGACCGAGGAGGAGGTGTCGCGCGGAAAGGTCACGTGCTTTCCCATCGCCGTGTCGTAGGGATGGACGACCAGCACCGGATCGATCTCGGCACCCCGGTCGTGCAAGTTCGCGGCAAGGATGTTCAGCGTCAGGGCGACCATGCGCTGGTCCGTTCCCGTGACCTCCACCAGCACGTTCCCCGTAGCTGTCTTCACCTCGCCGATCTCTGCGCTGTTGATGATCGGCGGAAAGGAGAGCACATGGCCCATACTGTCCGTGAGGACCGGGTACTTCGGGAAGGGCTTCACGATCCCGCCGTACTGGACGCCCTTGGGGTGGCGTTCCAGGATCTGGCCGAGGGTCATCCGCTCGGTCATGCCGAGAGGAATGAACGAGCATTCGTCGGGAGCTGCGAGCCGGTAGTCGACGGGGAAGGCGATCTTGTCCAGCTCGTAGATGCCGATGGAGACGGTGGACCGCTTCCTGCCGAAGATCTCCGCAAGCTTGTCCTGGCTCTGGATCATCTGGGCCAGGACATCGTCGTTCATACGAAGCCCCTCGACCGTGCATGCCGCGATATAGGGGCGGACAGCCTTCAGCTCCTTCGCAACGCGAATGATCCTGGTGGGCTTCCTGCCGGGACGGAAGAAGGGATATTCCTCCGGCTTGCCGGAAAGGGCGATCCGCACCTGGCGCGCGACGCCCTCGGCGCACCACAGGTCCGGCCGATTGCTGTCCGACAGCTCCACCTTGAGGTCGCCGGTCTGCGCGTTGTGCTCCTTCAGCTCCGCCTTCGCGAGCATAAGGTACTTTTCCAGCGTCTCGACGGACAATTTCCTGCCGATGAGCTTATCGAGATCGGACTTTTTGATATCTATTGTCGGCATCGTTACTGTCTAAATTCCAAACAACAAATTTCAAATAAGTTCCAAAAGCCAATGTTCAATCGCCGAGCTACGTCGATTTCTCATGGATAGCTGAGAAAATCTTCTTTAGTTCGATGGCTTCAGTATGCAACTTCGCCGTTTGGAATCTTGCGCTTGTTCCATTGGAGCTTATTTGTTATTTGTTATTTGAGATTTGTTTAGATTGATCTTCTTCGTTCTCACGAAATCGAGATCCCGCGAGAACAGGTCTCGGATGTCCTGGACGCCAAGGGCGACCATGGCCATACGGTCAAGTCCCAGGCCCCAGGCGATGACCGGGACATCCACCCCGAGCGGCAGCGTCACTTCCGGACGGAAGATGCCGGCGCCACCCAGTTCCATCCAGCCGAGCTCGGGATGCTTCACATGGAGTTCCACCGACGGTTCGGTGAAAGGGAAATAGGCCGGCCGGAACTGGAACTCCTTTGCCCTGGCGATCTCCTGCCCGAAGAGCTGAAGGAGGCCGAGGAGCGTGCGGAAATTGATGTCCGAGCCCAGCACGATGCCTTCCACCTGATTGAAGTCCGGTGCGTGCGTCGCATCGACGGCATCGTAGCGGAAGCAGCGCGCAATGGAGAAATACTTGCCGGGGACCTTCGGACCCGATGCGAGGGTCCGCGCGGACACCGCCGTTCCCTGGCTCCGGAGGATCAGCCTCTTCGTCCGCTCGAAATCGAACTGGTACCGCCACCCGCTGGAGCCGGTCTTGCCGCCGTCCTTGTGTGCCGCGGCGACCTGTCGTCCGAAGGGCGCCTCGATCTCGCGGCACTGCTTGGGCTCCTTCAGGAAATAGACATCATGGATGTTCCGTGCGGGATGGAACTGCGGCATGAAGAGCGCGTCCATGTCCCAGAACTCGTTCTCCACCAGCGGGCCCCGCATTTCCTCGAAGCCCATGCTCACGAACTGATATTTCACGTAGTCCAGAAACTCCCGGTAGGGATGCCTCCTGCCAATGCTGGTCCGCGGAGGGTTCAATGCTATGTTGTATGCGCGGAATCTAACGTTCTTCCACGTCCCCTGCTTCAGCATCTCCGGCGTAAGGGCCGACGCCTCTTCGGTCACGGCCCCGCGCTCTCTGAGGATCGCCACGACGGCCCTGCCGTCCTCGGTAAGACCGTAGCTCCGGTCCTTCTTCTCGGTGATCCGGAAGATGCCCTTGCCCTTGCCCCGCTTGTGGAAGTTAGCCTGGATGAGGGCGCGCTGGTCCTCCGGAAAACCCGCGAGGTCCGGTTGCCCCTGTTCGCCAACCGCCCTGATCACGGACTGCAAGAACTCGTAGGCCGACACGTCGGCAGCCGGGTTCAGTTCCAGCACGCCTCCCTGGACGATGCGGACGACGTTGCTTTCCTTCAGGGCGCCGACAGCCGAGCTCACTTCAGCCGGATCCATGCCCCAGGACTGGATGATGTCCTTGACCGTGAACTGCTTGCCCTCCCGGAGCGCCGCGATGATGCGGCTCTCAGGGGTGCCCTTCTCTCGGTATTCCGCACCGGTCTCCGTAAGGGAAACTGAGGTGGTCACCTTCTCGCCCGTGACCGCAACCAGACCTTTTGAAGCAAGCCATCCCGCAGCCATGTCGAGACGCGACTCATCCAGTCCCGTCGCGGTGAGGATCGCAGAAGCACTGAGCGTGTCGATTTGCGCAAAGGCGAGCAGGAACTTGTTTTCCAGGGGATGGAGGCTTTCGACGACCTTTTGTTGTTCGGCGGGAGTCATAGAATGCCGATAAGATTACGGTTATTGCGCTGGTTTGTCAAGGGAAAAGCCGTTGTCGAAGAGCATCAT